>DAOTAC010000040.1:10577-12004 GCA_035382325.1 Bacillota bacterium
TCAGCAGGCATAGCACTTCTCCAGCCTGCCAAGCTCATCGGCCCAGGCCAGCGAATCAGCGTATGCTTCGGGGAGAAACGCCTGGTGGATTCCAAGAGCCGGCGCAGTGGCTTCTACCTGTTCCCACTGGGCGTTTTCATAGGCCGTCACCATCTGCAGCACAGGTAGAAACGGACCAGCCTCGCCGAGCAGCGCCGTGCGCGTATCTTCCGTGAGCGGGAGCAGGTCCACAACTTCACTCATGGGGCGATCGAGCAGAGCGTCCATCAAAGAGAGCAGTCCGGTCAGGAAAAGCTCCGACGCCCGATGGGCGAGGCCTGCAGGGGTGGCTAGAAGCTCGGTCATTCGTGCGCGCACAATGGCCGCCTCAGCCAAAGCCCTTGGTTTCTCGCCGCTAAGCCCAGTAACGGTAAGTACCGCGATCCAGCGGCGAATCTCACTGAGCCCCATGATGACAAGAGCATGCTTAATCGAGGTCACCCGGTGGCGAAGCCCGAACGCGGCAGAGTTCACCACGCGCAGCAGCCTGTACGAGAGGGATACATCGCGCGAGATAATCGAGGCAAGGGTATCGAAATCCGGCGACGGATCGTGCACCTGTCGGAGCAGATGGAGGCTCGCAAGGGCATCAGGGGGAATGTCGGAACCCTTCGCGATTTCGGGTCGACTCAGGAAGTTGCCCTGAAAGAGACGGTATCCGTGCCTCACGGCCGTCTGGAACTCATCCCGCGTTGCCACCTTCTCGGCTAGAAAGACAGTGTTGGGCTTGACGGCGGATCGAGGAATCGCGGCACGCTGGGCATGCGATGCTAGCAAGAAGTCGACTTTGACGATGTCGACAAGCTTCAGGAATGGCTCCAGATGCGGCTGACCAATGTAGTCATCGAGAGCGATGCTAAAGCCCTGCTCCTTAAGGCGGGCGAGCGCGTCAAGCACCGCAGGACTAGGCATCGTATTCTCCAGTACTTCCACGACTACGACATCAGGCGGAAACAGCGACGGAATCCCGTCTTGCAGGAGCTGCTGGGTGAAGTTGACGTGTACGGGCCTCCCGTTGCTCAAGCGATCTATGCCTATAGCGATGAAGGAATTGACCAGGAGTGCCAAAGACGCGTAGTCTGAATCGCTGCACGAAAACACGTCGTTCAGGCTCGAACGAAACAGAAGCTCGTAAGCTGATACATTGAGGCGGGTATCATATATCGGTTGCCGCGCCACATAGACATCCATACTCCCTCACTCATTTCACATCAATCCATCAGTCCTCCGTTGAATTCACCGAATCTTCCAGTATTCCTCTTCCGGACGTCCAGCGCAGATTCCAGGGTATGCGAAACCGCAGAGGGCCCGATCCTGTGCCCTACGGGCCAGGTTTTTCGGCCATCCTGTGTCGGTTTACCCAGGACCCTCGAAAATCCTGTCCCCCA
>DAOTAC010000041.1:0-11880 GCA_035382325.1 Bacillota bacterium
GTGTGGTAGTTGACGTGGAGAAGATCGAAGTGTACTCGCACGACGAGACGTCGGAGACGGCTTACGTGCGGATGCCGGAGGTGGTCGTCAAGCCGCGCGATGCCTCGGACGTTTCGCAGATTCTGCGTTTGGCCAACCGCGAGATGATCCCTGTAACCCCCAGAGTGTCTGGCACGGGTCTGTCCGGGGGATGTGTTCCCATGTTCGGGGGGATTGTGCTGTCGATGGAGCGAATGAACAGGATCATCGAGGTGGACGGGGACAACCTGTTCATTGTGGTGGAGCCGGGGGTGACCACAGGCGAGGTCCAGAGGAGGGCCAGGGAGGAAGGGCTGCTTTACGCAGGCGACCCGTGCTCGGCCGAAAGCTCGCAGATAGGCGGGAATCTGGCCGAGAATGCCGGCGGCAACAAGGCTGTGAAGTACGGCACCACGTCGCGGCATGTATACGGGCTTGAGGTAGTGCTGCCCGATGGCGAGATAATGCGTCTGGGCGGAAAGTGCGTCAAGGACGTGACTGGATACGACCTGATCCACCTGCTAGTTGGTTCCGAGGGCACGCTGGGCGTTATCACCCGGGCCTGGCTCAAACTCCTTCCGCTTCCCAGGTTCAGCGTGGCCCTGCTGGCGCCGTTTGAGTCCATGCAGACGGCGATCGAGGTCGTTCCCAGGATTATGACCGCCGGGGGCATCATACCCACGTCTGTGGAGTTCATGGACAGCCCGTCCATAAGGGCTGCCGAGCTCTACCTCAACTCGTCTTTGCCATACAGCGATGCCGGCGCATACATCATCATTGAGCTCGAAGGCAACTCCGAAAGCCAGCTGGAGTCGGAGTATGAGTTCATAGGCAAGCTCTGCCAGGAGAGCGGGGCGCTCGAAGTTTTCGTAGCAGACAACCTGTCTACGCAGGACCGGATATGGAAGGCGCGCAAGTGCATCGCGGAGGCCTTGAGGATTGTGAGCCCGGTGTATTGTATGGAGGATATCACCGTGCCCACGTCGGAAATCCCGGGCCTCATAGCGGAGATAACCGAGATCGCGGCTAGAAACGGGGTCTCGATACCGTGTTTCGGGCACGCCGGCGACGGCAATATCCACGCCACCTTGCTCCGCGGCGACATGGACGAACCGTCCTGGGAGCGCATGCGCGACAGCCTGCTGGAGGAGATCTACCAGGCGACCTACCGTCGCGGAGGTAACCTCTCGGGCGAACACGGGATCGGCGCCAAGAGGCTGGAGGCGTGGCGCAAATTCGCAGACCCGGTGCAGCTTAGGGTGGTCAAGTCAATCAAGGCCGCTCTTGACCCCAACGGGATCATGAACCCGGGGAAGGTCGTGGACTATGGCCGACCAAACCCAGAGTAAAGCGAAACACTCCCTGCGAACGTCTTCCCGAACCATTCCCCATGGATGCGTGTGGTTATGCTCGGAGAGGAAGCGAAGCCTGGCAGCAGGAGAAGAGTAGCGGCCGACGACAGGGCCGATGGCAAAAGCTAGGTGTCTCGTTTCCGAACACTTTTTTGGCGATGTGTCTCAAAAACGAGCAATGGGTAGTGCATAATTGAACGCATACACGTAGACGATTGACTTAAGCTACGTAGCTTAATATAGTAGTATTAAGCCGTCAGGCTTAATGACCCATTAGCTGCTCGGCTCGGGCTGCTGCGCTCGGGCTGGTACTCCCGGGCCATCGGCGCGCTCGAGAGGTGGATAATGACCATCTTCCTGGCCTTGGGGCAGTACAGCGCCATGGGCCTTACGCTGACGGCGAAATCAATCGTCAGATTCTCCAGGATCGAAAAGGACCCGGCGTTCGCCGAATACTACCTGCTGGGCACGCTCTACAGCATGCTTGTTGCCCTCCTGGTCGGGCTGGCGCTCAAGGTGGTGCTCCCATGATTCCCATGGGCGAATTCGTCGCAATCAAGATGGACATGCGCGGCTCAAGGCGGATCGGCGACCGTGAGCGGGCGCAGGAGCAGTTCCTTCAGGTAATGGAGTCTCTGAACAGAGAGTTTGCGCCGTCGATCCAGGCCCGATTCATCGTCACCCACGGCGATGAGGCGCAGGGTATGCTCAAGCGGGAGTTCTCGCCTAACGTACTGGCAGTGATGGAGCGGGCGATGGAAGGAGTATACCCTGTGGAGCTGCGCTTTGGAATCGGCATAGGCACACTCAGCACTCCGCTGCAACCAGATGCCATCGGAATGGACGGCCAGGCCTGGCATGCAGCCAGCCGTGCTCTCGACTTGGCGAGGAGCCGGAGGAAACACGTCATGTTCAGCGGATTTGGGGAGCAGACCGACGAGCAGCTCTGCGCTCTGGCCAATCTGCTGCTACACCTGCGGAACGGGTGGAGCCCGGAGCAGCGCCGGGCGATCGAGCTGGTGGACGCAGGGATGATGCAGTCCGCTGCAGCCGAGGCCCTCGGCGTCTCTGAATCTGCAATCTCTCAAAGACTTGCTGCCGCCGGATGGCACTTCTACAAAGACGGCCGCGATGCCGTGATCAGTCTGCTCAGACCTCAGCGCTAGCCATTGGCATTGCTGCCCTGCCGCTGCCCTGTAGCAGCCCCGTTGCTAACATGTTGCTGCCGGGCCGCCGAGTCGATCCCGCCGAGACAATAAGCAAATATTGCGAGTCAGCGTCCAAGTAAGAAGGAATTGTTCCGTACCTGTGGAATTGCCTACTAAGAGGTGTTGTGGGATGTCGCTATACTGCCTGCCGCTGATAAGGGGACGATTACCGTCGCTGCGACCGTCTGAGCAGAAGGTCGCGCGTTTCATCATGGACAATCCGCAGGCTGTGGTCAACATGTCTTCGGTCGAGTTGGGGGCGTCGGCGGGCGTCAGCGAGTCCACGGTCATCAAGTGCAGCCAGAGGCTGGGGTTCAATGGATTTGTCCAGCTCAAGCTGGCGCTGGCGCGCGATTTGGCGGTTGCTCCAACTACCGCCTTTGGCGAGGTGGAGCAGGGGGACAGTGCCGAGGTGGTCATACAGAAGGTGTTCCATGCGAACTCGACGGCGCTTTCCGACACATCCAAGGTGCTCGATCCAGGGCAGCTGAGCGCCGCCGCCGCTCTGATCTCCAGGGCCAGGGCGGTGTCGTTTTTCGGGATGGGGGCGTCGGCGGTTGTGGCGCAGGACGCGAAGCAGAAATTCATGAGAATCGGCATCCTCGCCGAATGCGAAATCGACCCGCACCTGCAGCTGACGCGAGTGTCGCTTCTCGGGCCGGATGACGTAGTAGCGGCGATCTCCTACTCGGGCGAGACCGTCGACACTCTGGAGGTCCTTCGTCTTGCCAGAGGGGTTGGCGCGCATACCATATGCATCACCAACCACCCCAGCTCCAGTGCGACTGAACATTCCGATGTGATTCTGGTGGCTTCCGCGGCCGAGAGCGGCCTGCGAGGCGGCGCTCTGGCTTCGCGGATAGCCCAGCTGTCGGTGGTCGACTGCCTGTTTGTGCTAGTGGCCATGGAGCGGTATGACAATGCCATGACTTGCCTTGTCAAGACGAGACAGGCAGTCGCAGGCAGGAAGGGAAGGTCGTAGCCATGTACTCGCCTGGGAGCGCCAATGCCGGTCTTGTCAGGGCGCTGATGGAGTCGATGACCATAGAAGACAAGATCGGCCAGATGATAATGGTCGGTTTTGACGGCCAGTCACTCACGCCTGAACTCGAAGCTCACCTGAACGACGTGCACGCGGGCAACGTGATTTTCCTTGGGCGCAACTATGCAGACCCCAAGCAGATGTGGGGTTTCACAAACGATCTGCAGCGAATGGCGTCCCGCCGCTCGGTTCCGGTGGGGCTTCTTACAGCCATCGATCAGGAAGGCGGCATTGTCGCTCGACTGCTCAATGGAGTTACGGTCTTTCCGGGCAATATGGCCCTGGGAGCCACAGGTCGGGCCGACTATGCGCGGCGTGCCGCCAAGGTGACCGCCGAAGAGATGCTGCAGCTGGGCCTGAACATGAACCTGGCTCCTGTTCTGGACGTGAACAATAACCCCGGCAACCCCGCCATCGGGGTGAGGTCATACGGGGAGAGCCCCGAACTAGTCGCTGCAATGGGCGCGAAGGCGATCGCGGCAAGCCAGTCCACGGGGGTGCTGGCAACGGCTAAGCACTTCCCGGGCAAGGGCGATGTCACTGTGGACTCCCATATTGACCTTCCCCATGTCCCTCACAGTCGCGAAAGACTGAACCAGGTAGAGCTGGTGCCCTTCAAGGCCGCGATCGCGGCGGGGGTAGGGGCGATAATGACTGCCCACGTCACGTTTCCGGCCATAGAGCCGGACCCGCTTCTGCCGGCGACGATGTCGCAGAGAGTGCTTCAGGGTCTGCTCCGGGACGAGCTCGGGTTCAAGGGCATCATCATTACCGATGATCTTTTCATGGGCGCCATATCGAAGTCGTATGGCCTAGCCGAGGCGGCAATCAGGTCGATAAACGCCGGCGCCGACATCGTTCTCATGTGTCATAAGCCCGATGAACAGGCCGTCGCGATTGGCGCAATCTGGGAGGCCGTGCGCTCAGGGCGGATATCCATGGAGAGGATCGACTCATCGGTCCGCCGGGTGCTCTCGATGAAGGCGCTATTCGGAATCTTGACCCCGCCTGTGCTGACGAGCATGCCAAAAGGCGTGGGTTCGCAGGCGAATCGAAAGCTTGCACTGGCGATCGCGCGCGAGTCAGTGACGGTTATTCAGGACAGGGATGGGATTATCCCATTCTTGCTGCCCGAAGACGATGTGGGCGGTGGGGCAAGCGGGGAATGCGGGGTTGGCCGCGACGACAGCAATAGCGTTGACGTGCTGGTGATCAGCCCGGACATCAAGAACCTTACCATGGTTGAGGACACCGGATCCCATGGATCGCCGCTTGCCAAGGCTGTGCGCATGTTCGTTCCGGGGGCGTCCGAGATGACCGTGTCGCAGTCGCCGTCGGACCGGGAGATCGCGGACGCAGTAACCGGCGCCGCCCGGCGCGATCTGGTGATCGTAGGCACGAATAATGGGCACCTCTACCCTGCACAGGCTCAGTTGGTGAAGCGGGTCGTGCAGGCCGGGTCGCCTGTTGTAGTGGTGGGAATGCGTAACCCGTACGATGTGAGGGATTTTGCCGAAGTCAGCACCTACATAGCTGCCTACAGCTACCGGGAGTGTAGTATGCAGGCTGCGGCAGAGGTCATATTCGGCTTCACTGTTCCATCAGGGCAACTGCCGGTCACCATCCCGGGCTGCAAGTAGCACCGCACGCGGCGCCCGTTCGCTTGATGAAGGATGTGAGTAGTGGTGAGCATCACTGAAGGCCGAAACCCCAAAGCCCGCAACCTTGACATGCTCTCTGTGCGGGAGATCCTGCAGCTGATGAATGAAGAAGACAGGACTGTAGCATGCGCTGTTGGGGCAGTGCTTGATCAGGTGGCGGAAGCTGTCGACCTGGTAGTAAGCTCGCTCGCGGTTGGTGGGCGGCTGTTCTATGCCGGCGCGGGAACGAGCGGACGGATTGCGCTTTTGGACGCTGCCGAATGCCCGCCGACTTTCGGTACCCCTCCAGAGCTGGTTCAGGTGCTGATCGCCGGCGGGGAAACTGCTTTCGCGCGGGCGCGTGAGGGAGTGGAAGACGATTTCGACCTGGGCATGGAAGATGCCAGGGCAAGACGGATATCAGGGCTCGACGTCGTGGTGGGCGTGTCGGCCAGCGGGAATGCCCGGTATGTGTCGGGTGTGCTGACATGCGCCAGGCGTGAGGGCGCGGCTACTATCGGTCTTGCGTGTAACCCGTCATCTGCCATGGATGGCCTGGTGGATGTGGCCATTACGCCTGTTGTGGGTCCTGAGGTAGTGATGGGATCGAGCAGGCTCAAGGCGGGCACCGCACAGAAAATGGTGCTCAACATGATCAGCACTGCGTCTATGGTGAAACTGGGCCGAGTGTATCAGGATCTTATGATAGAGCTCCGACCGGCGAACCTCAAGCTCGCCGGCAGAATGAGGCGCATTGTGTCAATAGCCGCAGGCGTGGATGACGATACTGCAGGGCGCCTGATTGAGCAGGCAGACGGAAACCTTAAGGCTGCGGTGCTAATGGCGAAGAACGGCGGAAGCCTGGATCACGCCATGGCAGTGCTGGATCAGACAGGTAACAACCTTCGCGCTGCCCTTGAGCTAGTCGAGGCGGAGAATGCTGGAGAATGACGGGAACGGCGGTGAATGTTCGGATGGCGGGGCTGACCGAGCCAATCAGGGTCGTCGGCCTTATGTCTGGCACGTCGGCCGACGGCATTGATGCGGCGCTGGTGGAGATATCGGAGCAGTCTAGTCCATCGCCGCAGCCGGGCTTGCCACCGGAGCTGTCTACCGGGTTACCGGCCCGGGAGGATTCGGGAACACTGCCCGTCCACACATTGTCCATCCGCACATTGGCCTGCGTAAACTCGCCGTTCGATGCCGAACTGCGGGAGCGAGTATTTGAGCTCTTCTCGCCGCCCTCCTCGACGGTGGACAAGATATGCCGGATCAATGTTGAGCTGGGGGAGGCGTTCGCCCGGGCGGCGCTCGAGGTGATACGCGCTGCAGGGCTTGAACCCAAGGACGTCCATCTCATGGGGTCACACGGCCAGACCATTCAGCATATGCCGGCATGCCACGCGACGCTGCAGATTGGAGAGGCGGCGGTAATCGCCCAGCGTACCGGCATCACCACGGTATCGAACTTCCGCGCACGCGACATGGCGGCCGGCGGCGAGGGCGCGCCGCTGGTGCCTTACTTCGACTGGCTGGCGTTCCGCCATCCTGAGAGCACGCGCGTGCTTCAGAACATCGGCGGGATAGCCAACATGACGGTGTTGCCGGCCGGGTGCGGGCTGGAAGACGTCTACGCATTCGACAACGGCCCCGGGAACATGATCATCGACTACATGGCGAGCGCGCTCACGGCAGGCAGGCAGCGGTACGACGAGGACGGCGCCATGGCTAGGGCAGGTCGGGTCAATCACGAGCTTGTGGCCCAGTTGATGGAGCACCCCTTCATACTGCAACGCCCGCCCAAGACGAGCGGTCGGGAGGAATTCGGCGCTCAGTTCGCGCAGGACCTGATCTCCAGGTGGAGGCGTCTGGGGCTGACCGATGAGGACATGGTCGCCACAGGCACTGCCTTTACGGCAGAGGCGATTGCGTGGCACCTGAAGAGCTACGTCACTCCGCGGAGCGGCCTTGACGAAGTGATCTTGAGCGGAGGCGGTGCCTTCAACCCTGTACTGGTACAGATGATACGTGATCGCATTACGCCGATTCCTGTGGTGTGCGCTGACGAATACGGAGTGTCAAGCGACGCCAAAGAGGCCATAGCCTTCGCTGTTTTGGCATACGAGACTATGCGCGGCCGCCCGGCAAACGTTCCGAGCGCCACCGGAGCCGCGGAACCGGTTGTCCTGGGCTGCATCACCCCGGGATTCCGCGGAGCGCAGTGGCAGTACGGGGGACTTAGCGTACGATGACGAGGTTCTTCGGGCAGTGCATTCAGCACGCTGCATTGGCAGGACAGGTGGGGACGAGATTGTCAACCGGTCAGACGGTACATGGGCGGTGAGGGAGGCTTAGTGATGGAGCGAGTCCAGGTTCTCGCTGGAATCGATGTGGCGATGGGCGGCGCCGGCGCAGACGTAGGAGCCTGCATTGGTGCTGAAGCCGGTGCCGACGCAGCGCGGGCTCTCGCCGGAAAGCGCTTGGGCCTCATAACAAACCCCACGGGAGTGACTAGGTCTCTAGATGCGACGTTGGATGTTCTTCACCGCGACGGGCGATTTCGGCTGGTGGCGGCTTTCGGTCCTGAGCATGGGCTGAGGGGAGAGGCCCAGGACGCTGCGCATATCGGCGATTTCCGCGACGAACGCACGGGGCTTCCGGTGTACAGCCTGTACGGGGCGAACCGGCGGCCTACCCCGGAGGCACTCGCCGGCCTGGACGCGCTAATCTTCGACATTCAGGATGCGGGCGTCAGGTTCTACACGTACATCTCGACGATGGTGCTCGCGATGCGCACGTGCGCCGAGGTCGGTAAGGAGTTCATCGTCCTCGACCGGCCCAATCCGATATCTGGCGCGTTGGTGGAGGGCGGTATTCTGGACAAGCGCTTCACCTCGTTCGTAGGGGCATGCCCAGTGCCGGTGCGGCATGGGCTGACAGTTGGAGAGCTGGCGATGTGGGCCAATGAAACGCTCGGAATCGGCTGCGAGCTGACGGTGTGCAAGATGATGGGATGGAGGCGAACCATGTGGGCTGACGATACCGGCCTGCCGTGGGTTATGCCTTCGCCCAACCTGCCGTCGCTCGATACCGCGACCGTCTATCCCGGCGCCTGCTTCGTGGAAGGCACGAACGTCTCCGAAGGTCGCGGGACGACCCGCCCGTTCGAGCTGATCGGCGCGCCGTGGATCGACGGCCGCGCTCTTGCCGACCTGCTCAACGACCTGGGGCTTGCCGGCTGCAGGTTCAGGCCGGTCTTCTTTGAACCGAGATTCTCCAAACATGCAGGCCAGGTATGCGGGGGCGTACAGATCCACGTGCTTGATAGGGACGTCTTCAGGCCGGTTCGGACTGGGGTTCATATCCTCGCGGCCATATGCAAGCTTTGCCCCGATCGATTCCAGTGGATCGGCACCCCGGAGCAGCAAGCCGCAGGCAGGCTACACGTGGACCTCTTAGCTGGCACGGACGAACTCCGCCAAGCACTCGATTCCGGTGGTGATCGCCGACCCATCGACGATTTGCTGTCGAAATGGGAGGCAGATGCCGCAGGTTTCATGAAAGACCGCGAGCGGTTTCTGCTTTACTGTAGCTGAGCGGCCCTTCGGTCCCGGTTTGCCAGGTTTCAGAGCCGACCGGGCAAGGCGAGTAATCTAGGAGAGCAGCATGACTGCAGGATTCTGCATTCTCCGCGGTCCAACGCGGAGGTTTTCTTCCGTGTACGTGCGAAGAGTCTCCGCCAGGCGGGTTTTGGGCCGCCATAATGTCATAAACCGGCACTTTGAGGGCCATCTTGCTGGTCTGACCAGGTGCGAGCTTCCAACTTCCGTTCCGCATGTAACATATGGCAAGCAGGCATTTTGGAGATGACCAGCTAACGACTTGTGTGCTCTTTCCGGGTAGTGTGGATGCCGGACGTGCATGATACTGTACGTGGAGACTATCTTGGAGGTCCTTAGCGCGGTAAGGCCAGTGACCGCAGGCGCGACTTCTCTGATCGCAGCCATGGCGGATGAGATTGGCCTCACCGACATCATAGATGGATGCTGCGAATGGGACGAGACGAGATACAGTATCCCGCCGGCAAGGCCATCGAGACGCTTGCCATCTGCGTCCTTTCAGAACGAGAGGTGCTGTACCGCATCGAGTAGTTCCACGAGGGCCAGGATGTGGAGGCGCTCTTCGGAACGGGGGTCAGAGATCACAATTTCGACGATGATGCCCTTGGCACAGGCCTTGACCAGTTATTGGCGGCCGGCGCCAACGGTGTTCTTGGCGAGGCGATCTCGTCCGCGCTCGAAAAGCACGGCATTACGGTGGGTTCAACTCACTTCGATACGACGAACCTCTCGGTATGCGGATGCTGGGCACCTACGGGTTGGTCGCCAAGATCATCAAGGAAGCGTGGAACTCGGACCATTGGGAACCTGCGGGCTTTCATGCTTCCCGACAGGGAGCCGCGGAGTACTGGGCCCACGAGACTGTTCACAGAATAGGCGAGCCATATTGCCGGCTTATCCTTGCCCGCTCGTCCAGCATGGACTTGCGCAAGGAGAAATCCATGATGAAGCGGGTAGAAAAGGCCCGGGCCGCCATTGCCAAAGAAGCCAAGAGATTCGTCGTGAGACACTTGGTCTGCAAGGCAGATGCGCGACGGGCGCCGAGCTCCTCGTAGACAGGCACGCTCAACGATTTCGCTAGCTATCGTTTGAGGTAACCGAGGAGGCCGTCAGAGAGAAACGCATTCGGCGAGGCAGGCCCAGGAAAGATGAGCAACCGCCCGCAGAGAGGACAGTGTGTAGGGCGTCGGTCACAATCGACGGGACAGAGCAAGCCCAGGTGGAGAAGGCTCGTTAACGCGAAAGCTACTTCGTTTTGACAACCAACCTGACACATGAAGACAAATATCCGGCTAGCAGCATACTAGGAGAGTACAAGCAGCAGTCAAGGGTGGAAGCGAGATTCGGCTTCCTTAAGAGTCCGTACCTGCTCGGGCAGATCCTTCTCCAGAAGCAAAGCCATATAGAGGCCTTGGGGTACGTACTGCTGATGGCGTTGCTCATAGCCACTCTACTGGAGAGGCGCGTTCGCAGGAACCTTGAAACCGAGGGTACGCCCATCATGATACCAGGCCAGAAGAAGACGATGCGGCCCATGGCCCGGATTATCGTCAAAATGCTCGACGCAGTACAGGTAGCGTATGTAGAACACGAAGGAGAAGCACGCCGCGTCTGGATAGATTCGAGACATGGGTTTGACATGCCGCGACTCCTTCGGCTCGCCTTCTTGCCGCCGATATCCACACGGATCCTTCACTGAGGTGGCCGACGGACCCGTCCTCGAATGCCAAGATGGGAGCGTCTACATGCGGAACGTGGGCTACGCTCTTCACGCGCAAGGAAGTCGAAGCATGGTTCCAAAGTTTGTGGATATCGCGTATGGAGTAAGGAGTAGCCTTGACGAACAACGGCAGACCGCCTCCGCCCCGTGTTCATACGGGTTGTCTGGGCGTTTGTGCACAGGTAACAGAGCAGTACTAGATGGGCTGAAAGCGTTAGAAATCCACTATCAGGCCAAGGCGGCATGTAGTTGGCCCGACATGAGTGGCTCCGATTCCAGCCGCCACCCATATACCACTAGTGAGGTTTTTGCCAACATCAAAGGAGATACTCGAGGGGGATCGGCGACCTCCAATGCTGGCTCGCCCCAACGCGCTGCCATCCGATAGTTCTAGGCCCAACTGCCAGTTGTGCTCGTATCGTTTGTGCTCTAGCTTCCGGTCGGTGCGCACCAGAACAACATCGGCAAAGGCACGAAGTCCACATCTTAACTGCACTGTATCGGAGATGCCAAGAGTGAGCCCTGATGCTGCACCTACAGATAAGGTAAGTGAGACTACCTTTCCTACAGGTACAGACATGCACACCATCGGACTGGGGCCCGCATCGCTTGATCCCTGAAGCCAGATCTCGGCCCGCGGAGATCGTCTGGGTGCAGTCATAGGATTACCCAAATGCCGCAGGTTTGCAGCGAGCACAACCGGAGCATTTGGATCATCCCAGTCGAACATGCCCACGGTTATGTAGGCCTCTGCATTGCTCCAATCTGTGGAAACTGAACCGACACACGTTCGCACGCCAGGCTCACACCTGATCGACGTACTTGCAGCCACGGTCTGAGCTCCTATGGCTATAATGGAGAGCATAGTAACCACAAACCCATGTTCGTCTATTCGTTCCGCCCGTAGTTCTAGGGCAAACGAGTCAGCCAGTGACTGTTGCCCGGAGCGAATGGAGAATGCTTCTCCCAAGGGCACGACAAACCATCCATGTCTGGTACTGGCCCCATTCACTGATACGACCTCAACCAGGTATAGAAGCAGAGGTGTCTCGATCGGGGATGCGCTCACCTCAGATGAAAGTAAGCACACCAGAAGCACTATGGCTCCGAAAAGCTCCAGTCTGCCCCTACACATGTCAGTCCACTATTTCGGCGGTGATGAATATCAGTAACTCGCTCTGCGCCTGTTTCGAACTGGTTTGCTGGAACAGCAAGCGCACCAACGGGATGTCTCCCAGGACTGGCGTCTTGGTCTTCTCGCGTAGATCATCTGATGAGGT
>DAOTAC010000042.1:0-11854 GCA_035382325.1 Bacillota bacterium
GTGTGATTCTCATACACATGCCGCCTCTCCGTGAACGCCCGGATGACATCCCCCTGCTGGCACTGCATTTCGCCCAATCCTACGCGAGGGAGATGAACAAATGCGTAAGCCTCGCTCCCTCCGCCCTAGAGCTTCTCAAACAGCAGCCCTGGAGGGGAAATGTGCGCGAACTGAAAAACGTCGTAGAACGCGCAATGGTGTTCGCGAATTCCCACGCGATAGACGCGCAGGAACTGGCAGCACACCTATCGGGCACCTCAGTCGGAGGTTCATCACGTGTGAGCCAGTCCGCTGTGGCCACGACACAGGGCCTCCCCTTGCAGCAGGCCGTCGCCGAGTACCGCCGGTCCTACATCAATCAGGCACTAGCCAGGCATGGCGGGAATGTCACCCATGCCGCTCTGGATCTAGGCATCGCCAGAGAGACCCTTCATCGAATCCTCCGTCAGGCGCGTGACAGTGATGTGTGACACGTAGGTCACACATGTGATATTCATTCCACAGCCGGTCTCCCCTCCTCTCACCATCAGCCCACGTATACACTGTACGGTAGTTGGCACGCACCTTGCGTTCATTGACTATTAGCTACAGCTATGGCCAAAAGGGAGGTTCGCATATGCGTGATCCGCAAAGTGTACTGAAACGTGAACCGTACAAGATGTACATCGACGGCAAGTTCGTAGCTTCTGACTCCGGCAAGACATTCGATGTAGTCAGCCCTGTGACCAACAAGGTAATCGCTACAGCCTATGAGGGAGGCTCTTCAGACGCCGAACGCGCAATATCTGCAGCTAGACGCGCGTTCGATGATGGCCCGTGGAGCCGCATGAGCCAGGCGAAACGGAGCAGCCTTCTGCTGCGCGCAGGCGAAATCCTCAAGGAACGTCAAGACAAGTTCATGGCCATCGAGGGTATAAACTGCGGGAAGCTGTACCCGAGCCTGAAGTACTATGAACTGCCCTCGGCCATCGACGCTTTTCAGTTTGCGGCAGGCAAGGCGCGCTGCCTTGAGGGCAGGGTTGTGCCTGTAGACGGCGGAGGGCACTACCTGAATTATGTGATGTGGCAGCCGTGCGGAGTTGTGGCGGAAATCCTGCCATGGAATGGGCCGCTCATGATGGGTTGCCAGAAAGTCAGCATGATTCTGGCGGCCGGAAACACCGTAGTGATCAAGCCACCAACTTGGGCGCCTCTCTCCCTGCTGGAACTGGCCTCAGTGTTTCACGAGGTGGGGTTCCCGGAAGGCGTAGTGAACGTGGTTCCGGGCCCGGGCTCAAGTGTCGGAGACACACTAGTAAGGAGCCCACTGGTGGACATGGTCTCTCTCACTGGTGGCACCGAGACAGGCAAACAGATATTCGCGGCCGCAGCCGATACCGTCAAGAGTATCGCGCTCGAACTCGGCGGAAAGAGCCCGAATATCGTATTCGACGATGTGGATGTGCCCGAGGTTGCCAAGTGGGCGTTCTTCGCGTTCACACTCAACTCCGGCCAGGTGTGTGTGGCGGGCACCAGGCTGATACTGCATGAGGCCATTTACGACGGGTTCATCAATGAACTGGTGGGCCTATGCGATCAGGTTGTACCCGGCGACGGCTTCACACCCGGCGTGAACTTCGGCCCGATTATCTCCCGCTCGCACTACGAGAGCGTATGGCGCCACATTGGGCAGGGAATCGTGGAAGGCGCCCGGCTCGTCGCCGGCGGTTTCCGCTATACCGACCCAACGCTGGCTTCAGGCAACTTCATACCTCCCACCATATTCGCCGACGTAACGCCCGACATGAGCATATTCCAGCAAGAGATCTTCGGACCTGTACTATGCGTGAGCAAGTTCAGCACCGAATCAGAGGCGATCCAACTGGCCAACGCCGTCGATTACGGGCTAGCCGGCGGTGTTTTCACAGGCGACGCAAAGCGCGCCCATCGCGTGGCAGAGAAGATCAGAGCCGGTCAAGTGTATGTGAACACCTATTACAGCAAGGGCATTATGGAATCGCCCGGTATAGGATGGAAGTCCAGCGGCGTAGGAGGTGCAGGAATCACGAAATACATGCATCCGAAGACGGTATTCGTGGAACTTGAAGACGGCGCCGTTCCGCCAATGTAACTGAACCTCATTCGGAATGGAGGAGTGACATCATTGGCAGACAAGCTTAGAGCCTTGTGCTACATCAACCAGTTCTATGCCGGCATTGGCGGGGAGGACAAGGCTGATATTGGAGTAAGCGTCTTTGAGGGCGCAAAGGGCCCCTCCATGGGTATGCAGGGCATGTGGCATCATGACATGGAGGTTGTCGCCACTATCGCTTGCGGCGACAACTTCGCTAATACGGAAAGCACCTTCCCGGAGCTGGCTGCCGCCCTGGCCGAAGCGGTCGACAAGTTCAAACCCCACGTGTTCATATCGGGGCCGGCTTTCAACGCTGGGCGCTACGGGGTAGCGTGTGCGCGAACGGCGGATTACGTCCACTCGGAACTGGGCGTTCCCAGCGTCACCGGCATGTACCCTGAGAACCCGGCGGTTCCGATGTTTGTGAGGCACAACTACATCGTCGCGACGCCCGAGACCGCAGCAGGAATGGCAAAAGCCCTCCCGCCCCTTGCATCGCTAGCGCTCAAGCTGGCCAAGGGCGAGCCCATAGGCACCGCCTTGGAGGAAGGATACATTCCGACAGGACATCGTAGAAACGAATTGCACCGGCTGACAGCTGCTACACGCGTCGTGGACATGCTCATGGCCAGGCTGAACAACAAGCCCTTCGTCACCGAGATACCCATACGCGTTTTCGAGACCACACCCGCCGCCCCGCGAGTCACCGACATCGCAGACTCGGTTATCGCACTGATCACCACAGGCGGACTCGTTCCCCAGGGCAATCCCGACGGACTGAGGCAGGCGTTCTCCACCACCTACGGGTCGTACTCACTCGCGCACCTGTCGTCTATGCCGGCCGGCGATTACGAATCGATACACGGCGGCTATGACACCACCATGGTAAACGCCGACCCCAACCGACTGGTCCCTTTAGATGCCCTCAGACAGCTTGAGGCCGAGAGCAGTGTAGGCGGCGTGTGGGACGTGTTCCTCACAACATGCGGCATAGGCACCAACGTGAGCAGTTCAGTGTCGATAGGAAGACGTATGGCCGCCCAGATCAAGCAGGCCGGCGTCCGTGCAGCTATCCTTACATCCACCTGAGGTACATGTACACGTTGCGGTGCAACGATATCCAAGGAACTAGACAGGGCTGGGATTCCGAACGCCCTTATTACGGCATTCACATCCATCGCCGAGAACGTAAAAGCGAACAGGATCGTATTCGGAGGGCATTTCACCAGCCCCGTAGGCAAACCCGGCCTTCCGGCCCAACGTGAACTAGCCTACAGAAGACGTATTGTGGAAACTGCACTCAGGGCGCTGGCCACTGATGTACAGGCGCCAACCGTGTTCACAGTGGACGAAGGGGGAGAGATCTAGCCATGGCTGGAACAATGAGGCTCACGCGGAACTACTACGATGTGAAGCGCGCAGTCTGGGCCAACAAAACCAGACTTGCAGACGGTGTTCTGCATATCAACCGCGACGAAATCGAAACGCTGGTGAAACCGATTCTGGGCGGAATTGCGGAGGCCCGGTTCGAGCTGGTGGCTCCCGGAGAGAACACCCGAATAATCCACGTACTTGATACGGTACAGCCTATGTACAAGCCGGAAGGCAACGCATATCCAGGGATCATCGGCCCGCCCACTACCACGGGCTCAGGCGCCACCAACCTGCTCCGAGGCTTTGTCGTGATGGAGAGCGCCGCCCTACCGTGGGAATCGTCCAGCGCGAGCAGTGGTCTGCTGTACCCCAGGGACGCGATAGTGGACATGACGGGGCCAGTATCTGAGTACAGCCCATTCTCCCATACCAGCAATCTTGTGATGTGCTACAACCTAGTGGAGGGCAAATCATCGGCTGAGTATGATGCAGCGATAAGACTGTCGGCGATGCGTGTAGCCGACTATCTGGCCAGAGTCACACAAGAAGCCCAGCCGGACGAGGTTGAGCTATTCTCGCTAGACGATGCGGCGGACGACCTTCCCAAGGTGGTGCTCGTATGGCAATGCCAGAATCAGGGCGTTTACGCAAACACATTGCTCTATGGGCATCCCATTGACAATCTGGTACCCACATGGCTGCACCCCAATGAGATGCTTGACGGAGCCGTTGTGAGCGGCAACTACGTGTGGCCTGCCTTCAAGGTCCCCACGTATCTGCATGCAAACCACCCAATACTGCTCGAGCTCTATCGGCGACATGGCGTAGATCTGAACTTTGCAGGCGTCGTCTTCAGCCGCAGTCACAATCCAACCCACTGGCACAAGGAACGTTCGGCCAGCTTCTGCGTGAAACTGGCGCGAATGCTCGGCGCCCAAGGCCTTGTGATGGCGTGGGAAGGCGGAGGCAACGCCGCGGTAGATGCAATGCTTACGATTGAGTATGCCGAGAAGCTCGACATTGCCGCAACGGCCGTAACGTTCGAGTTTGGAGGGCAAGACGGCACTGAAGGCGACCTTCTGGTAGACAGTGTGCCCGAGGCCATCGCCATTGTAAGCGGTGGAAGCATAGAGAAGACGATATCACTCCCGCCAGTGGACCGAGTAGTGGGCAGTGAAGTGCTGCGGCTCAACAAGGAGTCGGGAGGTTGGTTTCCGAACGCGGCGGAAGCGATCACATTCGATACCACCACCCACATATATTGCTCCGGCAACCAATCGGGCCACGGCAGGCTGTATGGAGCTGCATACTAGCCACCTTTATCAGGCACAGTGGTATGTCCTATCCATTGACCACCTGCCCCTTGACTGAACTGCTTCGAGGTCAGGACATCCGTCATATGCGCAATTCGTGGCAGACGCATAACATGAAACACAGCAAACGCGGAGGTGATGACCCGTGGCAGACGTCAAAACCGAACAATTCGGGTTCTTCTGGTGGATCAACTGGATAATCCGGATTCTGCTCTGGCTCCTTACCATCGCAATCGTGTTCTGGTTCATCCTCAGGATCTTCGGCTGGTGCTAATCGGCCGCAGATAGTAGTTATTTAGCGGAGGTGAGCCCCCTATGGCAGAATTGAAAACTGAGTGCCTGTTTCTCCCGTGGTGGCTGTGGTGGCTTCTAGTCCTTACGGCCATTTCGTTCCTGATCTGGTTCGTGCTCTGTTTGTTCTTCGGAATCTGCTAGTAGGTGCGTCCGTGCGGCCTCGGGCCCCTTGCACGAATCTGCCGCCACTGACACCTGATCCGCAGAGTGGACTGGGCTCCTAGCCCAGTCCACTCGCGTCAATCATCCCAAAAACATCGTCCGACAAACCCCAGGCGCGAGCAGGATCAGGCGGATGCTAGAAGATAGCCCTCAACCCGGCCTCGAAAGTCACGGCCGATTTCAGCCGTTCGGCGCCGGTGGATAGCAATCTGAGAGAGTAGCCCGCCGTTACCCCAACGGACCACACGTCGGTGATCTTGTACCTAACCCCTCCCTTTATGTCTCCCCTAACCTCGGCCTTTTCGCCGCCGAGCAGCTGACCGACGGCAGGCGCTGTTGACGTTGCCGACACGTCCACCGTAGCGGTGGCCTTGCTGCCTATGGCTGCGCTTAGGCTATCGGAAAGACTGAGCATGTGCTTCTGGCCGCCTGCCGAGGCCGACAGGGTGTAGGAGGCGGACGCAACATTGGAGAGGCCTTGCCCGGGTGTCCATGCGCCTCTCACTGTGCCTGTCAGCGAGTCGGTACTGACATCTCCCAGATCCGGGCGCTGAGAGGTGGAACGCTTCCACCTGATGTCGACCTGCGGCGCGAACGTCGCGACGACGCCGCCTCCCATGGTCAGGAACGCCTCGGAATCCAGGGTAACCTTGTGTATATCAGGGTATTCCGTTCTAGTCAGGCCCGCTCCTGACGTTGTTCGGAGAAGGCCTAGCACGCCGGAGAGACTGGCCTGCGCCCCGGCGACTCGCCGCAACTGCCCCGAGTAGGGGACCACTTGCTCCCATCGCAGCACCGCGGATGGGGTGAGCGTCCCGGCCCCGAGCTTCAGTGCAGGCAACGTGGCTCTGACATCGGCTCTCTTGTCGTCTAGCTTCCGCTCAGTTGCAATATCGGTTCTGTTGAGCTGCCTATAGCTCGCCCTGACACTGACCGAGCCGAGCTGCTTTGCCCACTGGGCGTTAAGGCTAATCTCCTCGTTCCCGCTCGTGCGCTCTTCCGGTTTACCGGGCGAGATGGTCTTGACCGGCTTGCGGTACCTGGCGGTTACCGATAACGCGTCCAGCTTCAGAGTCGCATCGCCTCGCATAGCGATCTGAGTGTACGAGCTGCTGGGTACGGCTGTGCTAAGGCTTTCGGTGTTGTCATAGCCCGCGCCCAGCGTGAGTGCGCCTTCGAAGAATGCCTGGCGCCCACCCACCGATATGGTACGTTCTTCTCTCTCGAAACCCTCGGCGGCAGCGTCGTCGACCTTGGACGTGGTGTACGACACGTCGATCTTCGGCCCGATGTCAAGAGAACCCGCCAGCCTGCTGGATATCGTGAACAACTCCTTGGGTTCGACCTGATCAGGTCTGCCCGAATACGCCTGGACCCGCGACTGCGAGTGTTCCGCCGAAATGCTTGCCTTAGACCCCAAGGGCCACTGCGCCCCGATGCGCCAGGTATCTAGCCCTTGGCGCGACGTCTGCCCTAGCTTGCTGAAACCTGGGGTAACAGCCTCGTAAGTACCGTATATGCTGCCGGCGCCAATCGCGTATCGGGCGCTGGCACGCGCCGCGTATCCGGTAACTGTGTGGTCTTCCGGCGAGATGTTCAGGTAGCGTCGGGGATCCTCCGCGGAGATCTCGAGATCGGATCCGCTGTGTCGCACAGCCACGTCGACCTTCACTA
The DNA here is from genome assembly GCA_035382325.1 of Bacillota bacterium. GTDB lineage: Bacteria > Bacillota > DTU025 > DTU025 > DTU025 > UBA5389. The sequence goes on from DAOTAC010000042.1 coordinate 6,931, forward strand.
CCTCAAAGACCGCAAGTGCGTAGCCTTTGCCTGTGTCGGCGTCAGGACGCGCCTCGGTGCCTGCCCACAGAGCTTGTCCGTCGTATTTGAAGCCAGGGCCGACCCCAAGGCCCGTAACAGAATATCCCAAAGTTGCATCCACCGGCACGGCCTCCGAGCCGTCCCATGCATACAGGCCATCGCCGGTGCCGATCCAGAGCACCCCGCCCCATACTGCGATTGCCGTTGCATCCGCCACGGCTGCACCTGACACAACAAGACTCCATTGGCCCGAATCGTTCCGTGCGTACACACCTTCGTCAGTCGCAGCGAACGTGCGCGCGCCGCCTACGGCTTCGGCTCCTGACACCACGGCTCGAACGTTCACGCCAGCCCGCTCAACATCAAAATGCCCTCCGTGAAGCGAGGCCAGTCCGCATTCGGTGCCAACTACTATTACGTCCTGAATCGGATCGTATGCGATGCCCGATATGGAATTCGAGAGCAATCCGGTCACCGACGACTTCTTGTAGACTGTCCATGTCTCCAGATCGTCCAGATACGCTGTGGCCAGACCGTCGTCAGCGGTGCCAACCCAAACTGACAACGGAGTAAGCGCCACGCTCGTCAGGTTGTTGCTGGGCAGCCCGGCAGATGTATACAGTCTACGCCAATTGCCAACATAGTCGAACGGGCTCTGCCCTGCGGGCCCCGGCACGGCTGAAAGCACAGTCAGACCGCCGTCTGTGGCGAAAAACCACACATCGCCGCTGCTCGCCATGGTGCGCACAACAGGCCCGGCCAACCCTGAACCGATACCGTAGGAGCGGAAAGCTCCAGTTCCCACAATTCCGATACTCATGCCGTCGCGGTGCGAAATAACCAGATAAGGTTTGCCGTTAGCGTCTTCGGCAGCCATCACTCCCAGCACAGCGTTGGCCGCCTTGGGTTTTCGGTTGTCGTCGAAGGGGAACTCGTCGTGACTCACAGCCAGGTCGCCCGAGATGCTCAGCCCCTTGCTTTCGAACTTGCCCGAAAGCCCCATCACAGTGTGGGTATTAGGCATCACGGGTGTAGCATCAGGCAATGCCGCCGATTTGGCGTCATCCGCATAGCGCGCAATCTCCATCCTCACCTTGACCTGTTCGTTCGGGGTCCAACCCAGAACGGCCCCGATGAAATTCGACTTGTAGTCGGCTGGCGCGCCGAACGGCCCCCTGAAGTACTCGTATTCAACCCTCACCACGTCATCAGGCCCCAGCGGCAATAGGATAGTGAGGATGCCGAATTCGTAGTCGATCACGTAATCCAGGTCGCGCCGGAGCAGATTGTCGTTGAGGTATACATGTTCGCTGCCGAGCGCGATGGAGATACCTAGATTGAAGATGCCCTGGGCCACGGTGTGCCGGTACTTCAGGCGTATCCCGTCGTACGTGTTGAAGAAGGTTGCTGGAAAGTCGAACTCAATCACGCCCGTGTCATACATGACGTGAAATCCCAACGCCAGTTCGGTGTCGGCCGGGTAATACTGCCCTCCTCTGCGCACCTCTACACTGACTGACCCAGACACCACGTCTGTCTGGCCCATATCGTACAGGCGTCGCCGCGCATATGAGGATGCCGGCGCATCCAGAAGCGCGCCGGGGTCATCATGGGCTGTGCCTGCCACTATTCGCGCGTGCAGGCCGACCAGGTCTTCAAGGAAGGCAGTCTCAGTCTCGCTTCCATACATGAACGGATATCGTCTCTGCTCGCTGCCTGTAAGCATGTTCTTGGCGTTGTATGAACGTATGAACGACTGGATCTGTCCCCGCAGGATATCACGGACCTCGCTGCGCATTGCCAGCATTTCATAGGAGGACGAAACCGTAACGTACTGCCCGCGGGATAGTGCTACCCCATCTCCGGCTGAGATGACCCCCGTCCCGTCCGGGCCATCCAGGTACAGGTATCCCAGGTCCCAAAGGTTAAGGGTCTGTTTTAGGGTACGCTCTTCCCCGAGCGGAACGCAGTCCGTGTAACGTATCCAGGCGCCCATGTAGTCCGGGTCGAATACACCTGAGAGCTGGTAGTATTCCATACCTTCGAGGGAAGACGAGAGCCCCGTCGACGCGGGCGACGGCGCATACGTACCTCGGGGCTCATACACTATCGTCTCTTGAGCAGTACTACCCTGGAAGGTCTTCTTGGCCGCGATGCCCTGCACTCTTCCTACAGTAACACCGGCCTGAACTGCAGGGTACTCAGCGCGTACCTCCAGACCACGCAGACGAGACGTGTAGGCGGTATAGGGGTTCTCACTTCTGTACGCAAGGCCCCCGAATTTGCCTTTGAACGGGTCGCCGTCCAGAGTCAGCTCCAACAGCTGAAGATTGCCATCCTTGCGATTGTCGAGTGTCCCCGATACCGAGATCCCGGGAGCAACCTGCCCTCTGACACTCAACGACAGAAGTTGTGCTATGTCGACGTGCCCGGGGCTGTAACCGGTTCCCGTGAGCGCAAGCGGATCTCCCCAAGCCGAGCGGATCCTGAACTCCACGTCGCCACGTATCTCTAGAGGCAAGCCCAAGATCTCAGCGGCCGACGTCCCAAAGACAGGGTAGATGATAAGTGCCAACCCAAGCAACAGAAGCACCATAAGGGTCGCGCGGGCAGGACGAGCACCTTTTCCGGTGGTCCCGTCAGAGCAGCAGGCCTCCATCAGCGTCACCTCATCACGGGCAGTTGAAGTGCGGAAGTGTGGCACGATCCCCCTCGTTTACCTTTCCGAGGGCGAGATGTACCTACATGGATGATTCCACAGAAAAGGAGGGTCCCCTTTCGTCAATAATCGGAAGCCCCTCCATGCGTCATTAGCGGACGCGAGTCCGCCCTAGAACGAAAAGCCCAACGATAGCCAGTGGGTGTCAGGCAGCTCGGGGTGGAACTGGTAGGCGTAGTCGAACCTGAAGCTCTGGTAGGCGAGCCCAGCACCGGCAGTGAAACCGAACTGCTTGTCGGCGTTTGCGCTCGCGCCGGCCCGAGCTGCGAAAACGTCGGTTATCTGGTACTCGGCGCCCAGGCGGCCGACTGAGTGCGTAACGTCGTAATCAGCAGCTACGAGCAATCCCTTGATAGGCGTGAGCGACAGCCCAAGGACGTACGACGGGTCGAAATTGTCCTTGTGGCCGCTCACAAACTCGATGGTTCCGAGCATGCTGCGGGCCACAGCGCCGAGCCTGATACCGCCCATGTAAGGCAGACTCATCAACGCACCTACGTCACAGGTGGCGCCGAAGCCCCGGTTGGCATCGGCCTCCTGCGCGTAGAGCTTGAGAGTTCCGCCCAGGGCAAATGGCCCAAAGGCGCGTGCGTACCCTCCCACCAGAGTGCCCTCGCGGTAGCCCAGTTCACCGGTGGGATTGCCGTACTGGTCGGTTTTCTCCACTGTCGACATTAGCCCGAACACAGCCGCGCCGATGTTCTTCTGGGCATAGCCCGCGCCAAAGTAGCTGCCTGCCCCCATCAGTGTCGAATAGAGCGACGTCACCTTGCGCCCCTCTATTAGGGCTAGGCCTGCGGGGTTATAGTACAGAGCGTTGGCGTCGTCGGCCACGGCCACAAACGCCCCGCCCATACCGAGCGCCCGAGCGCCCATTCCGATGTCAAACAGTGCGCCGGTGCCGACAGGATCCTCGTCGGTCTGTGCAAAAGCCGTCGGCGCCGCAAGCACCACCATCGCCGCCAGCGCGACTACGATTAGCCAGTCAGCGTATTTCGTTCTCATTTCGTCACCCCCGGTTAGCAGCTAATGACCAGAATGCTCAGCTAGATGAGCTTTTAGTTGTCGATGTGGTGGGTATACATGGTCCACCTGCACTATATTGCTATACTTCAACGGAGAACTCAGTTCACCTTCTGATAGGCGCGGTAGCCGGGGGGATTCTTCGGTTGAGTCCGGGAGGATGGCAGTGGTGTGCGCGAGTACCTGGGGCGGATGGATGATGAGGCGACGGGCCGGCGCCGCGTGCGGCTCGGCAGGCAGAAGGCAGACGATCCGACTACCAGCTGGTCCAGTCTCGTTTGCGCAGAACTCTGAAGGGAAGAGCGAAGAGCAGCACGGTGTAGGCTATCTGTATCGACACAACGGGTTGGGAGGCGAGAACCGCCTGGGCAAAGGCGGCCTTGCAAGACGCGAATCCCGGCCAGTATCTCATGATCGCGAGGGCCGAGAGCGCGGCGAGACCTAGCCTGCCTGCAACCATCCCCAGGGCTTTGAGAAAGGCCTCCGGGGCGCCGGACCGGCGGTCCCACAGATAACAAACAGTCACATATAGCAGAAGTTCAAAGGCGATCAGCTGCCACGGATCAACGAAGGATACATCCGGCATGTAGTAGCTTGAGACGACGTATCCCGCCATGAGGGCTATGATGACGAGGAGGAGTGTTATGTAGCCCCCTGCCGCTCTGGGCTTGATGTTCATCATACCGTCATTTCCTTCCATCTGCCGCCGGCGAAGCGTGCCATCGAAACCGACCCGCGCACGACCCAATCGAGGGCCATCGCGTACCAAGCGCCAGCCAGGCCCCATCCAAACACGTTCACAAACAGCGCAGCCAGCGAGAACCGGACCAGCCATACGCTTGACATGGCGACGTATAGCACGGACTTGGTATCCCCCGCTCCACGCAGCGCCCCCATGAACACATATGCCGCAGACATGGGAATCTGGGCGCAGGCCATTATCCGGAGCACACCGGCGCCCAAGGCGATGATCTCGGGATCGTCCACATAGAGCCGCATGAGTATCCCCGGGAAGAAGAACAAGACCGCACCCATGAGCCCCATTACCGTTGCGCTCATCTTCCACGACTGCCACCCGGCACGCTCCGCAACGTCGGGGCGCCCGGCTCCCAGCGCCTGCCCCACCATGGTAGTGGCCGACACCGCAAACGCGAACCCCGG
>DAOTAC010000043.1:0-11809 GCA_035382325.1 Bacillota bacterium
GCCTCATGCGCGTCTTTCCTTTCGGTGACACGGATGATGTGGTATCCGTACTCGCTCTTTACCGGCCCGCTAGTCTGGCCCGGCGACATCGAGAAAGCAACCTTCTCGAACTCCGGCACCATACGCCCGCGCGCGAAGAACCCGAGGTCGCCGCCTTCTGCCGCCGACATCGGATCGGTAGACTCGCTGCGTGCCAGTTCAGCGAAGTCGGCCCCTTCAGCCAGCTTCTTCTGAATCTCCTTTGCCTTCTCCTCTGTGTCGACAAGGATATGGCTGGCCTTCACCATCTCAGGCTGGTCGTAGTCGGACTTGTTCTCTTCGAAGTGTGCCTTCAGGGCATCCTCGCTCACAGTGATGTCCTTTGTCGACACCTTATAAACCAGAAGATTCAGCTCCATGTTCTTCCGGAGGTCTTCGACGGTCATCCCATACTGGGCCAGCACCGAGTCGAAACTGGGCCCTATCTGCTCGCGTAGCTTCTCCATCTCCGCCTCGACCTCGGCGGAGGTCACAGTCACCTTGGCCTTTTTGGCCGCTTGCCCTATCAGCTGCTCGTTGATGAGATCCGACAGAACCTGCTCGCCTGTGACCTGCTCAAGCCGGGTGACGAACTCACGGCGCGTGATTCTCTGGCCGTTGACGATGGCAACAGCCGTCGCTCTAGTGACGACGACCCACACTATTGCGACAACAGCCAGAGCCGCCACCACTGCGATGACTGGAATAAGTTCGTTCTTGCGCCTAGACATGCTTTGGCATCCCCCTTTGCAACTCCGTCCCAAGTGACATCCCACCTAGCCTTAACGACGCCTGCCCTCGGCAAGTTCCGGGGGCAGACGGCCAGAGCTAGTCTAGCACATGGTAATTTGAGTGTCAACGAAACCCCATATAGAAGGCTTTATAAGGGACTACTCGTCGTCTTCATCGGCGCCGCTTTTGAACTTGCTGGGGTCATAGGCTATCCGGTCGCCTATAGTAACGCCGTCATCAGACCGGTTATCTTTCATGTACTTGCGATACTCGTTCCGCTCCCCGTCCTCAAGTGCCTGTCGGATCGAGAGGCTGATTCGGTGTTCCTGCTCTTTCAGGCCTATCACCTTGATAGTGACTGTTTCGCCTACCGACACCACCTCGTCCGGCCTCGCGACGCGCCTGTCGGCGAGCTGCGAGATGTGCACTAGCCCTTCTATACCTTCGGCCAGGCTGACAAATGCGCCGAATTCCACTAGCTTGGTCACTGTCCCGCTCACCACAGAACCGACCGGGAACCTCTTTGATACGTTCTCCCACGGGTCCGGCTGGAGTTGCTTGTAGCCAAGGGAAATCCTCTGGCGTTCGCGGTCGACGTTCAGCACCACGACCTCCACAGGCTGATTCTCCGATAGCACTTCGCCCGGATGCTTGATCCTCGACCATGCGATATCGGAGATGTGAAGCAGCCCTTCTACTCCATCGCCGATGTCGACAAACGCGCCAAACACCGCAAGCCGGGTCACAGTGCCGCAAATCACCTGGCCGCGTTCGAGTGTGTCAAACATGCGCTCCCGGGCAAGCTTCTCCTGTTCCTCAAGGTAGTCGCGCTGCGACAATACCACGTTGGAGCGAAGCCTCTCGACTTCGCGGACCTTCAATTTCAGCTCCTCACCTACATAGGTGCTGAGATCCTCAACGAATCTCCGCCCTACTTGCGACGCCGGGACGAATCCCCGCACGCCTATGTCTACGACTAGCCCACCCTTGACGGCCTCAGTGACCTTGCCCGAAATGGTCTCTCCGGTGTCTCTGGCATGCTCCAGTCGCTTCCACAGAAGGAGGCGGTCCGCTTGCCTCTTCGAGGCGAACAGAGTATCTGAACCCCGGCTGTGCCTTTCCAAGACTACGTATATCTCCTCGCCCAAAGCGACCACTTCAGAGGGGTGGGCGATCGCGTCGGCGGTGAGGCTCTTGGTCACGATAGTAGCCATCTCGCCCGTTTCGATCTGAACGATGACACGGTCGTCGTAGATCTCTTCAACACGGGCTTTAAGCACTTCCGGCTCGGGCGGCCCCACATGTGTGGGTGCGGCAGGTTTAGGCTCCTCTCGGGACTCGCCTGGCGACGATTCCTCTGCAGCCTCGGCATGCGTGTCGGCCTGCTCTGCCGGTTCTGCCTGCTCGACCTGGTCTACCGGTTCGGCCGGTTCGGCCTGCTCGACCTGCTCAACGTGGTCTACCGGCTCGGCCGGTTCGGCCTGCTCGACCCGGTCTACCGTTTCGGCCTGTTCAGCTCCCTGCTCCGACCGGCAAATCTCGTCCGGGTTCCCTTCGATAATCTCGTTCATAGCGTCCATGACCTCCTCGATTACCCAACTGGGCGTGGATGCTCCTGCCGTGATGCCGATTGTGCCTGAATCTCGCACAGCCTCAACGTCGAGTTCGTCGGCCTTCTCGATCTTGAGCACCCTGACGCCGGTGTCACTGCATACTTCCGCTAGCCGCATGGTATTGGCACTGGTCCGACCTCCGACTACGACCATGAGATCGACCTCGCGTGCAAGCTTCCTGGCAGCCTCCTGCCTCAGAGATGTCGCCGGGCAGATTGTGTTGACCAGCCTGACCTGCTTGCCCCGGGCGGCGATGGCTGCAACCACCGCATCCACGGTCGATGCCGTCTGCGTCGTCTGCGCAACTACGGTGATCGGCTCCTTCGGTAGCTCCATGGCCGCAGCTTCACGGGCCCCCGAGACTACGGCTATTCCCCCCTCCGCGAATGGGACAACCGCACGCACCTCGGGATGGAGCTCATCGCCTACGAGCACTACGAAATAGCCGCCCCTATGCGCATCCGCCACCTCTCTCTGCACTCGCGTAACGTGCGGACAGGTGGCATCTACCAATGACAATCCTTTCTCTCGCGCGTCTTGCACGACGGCGGGCGAAAGGCCATGCGACGGGATCACGGCGACGCGCCCTCGGGCTTCGTCAACCGAACTCACTTGCTGCACACCGCAGTGTGCAAGGCTTGCAACTACAGCAGGGTTATGCACTAGAGGCCCCAGCGTGACAACGCCGGCGTACCCGGCGCGCATAGCGCTTATTCCGGTTTCACGCGCGATGCCAACTGCACGTTCCACCCCTGCGCAGAAGCCTGCATGCTCTGCCAACCTGATCCGGGGAGTACGGACGCTCACTTTCTGCGTGCCTTCTCCCAATCTGCCATGAACCTCGCCACGCCTGCATCAGTCAGAGGGTGTTTGATCATCTGAGTCAAAACCGCGTACGGCACCGTCGCTATGTCGGCTCCTGCCAACGCGGCTCTGGTAATATGGAGCGGGTGGCGAATGCTCGCAGCAATGATCTGAGTATCAATGTCATGCATGTCGAAAATGGCCGCGGTTTCAGCGACTACGTCGCAGCCGTCGGAGCTGATGTCGTCCAGCCTGCCCACGAATGGGCTGACGTAAGTCGCGCCCGATCTTGCTGCCAGCAAGGCCTGGTTCGATGAGAACACCAGAGTAACATTGGTCTTGACGCCCATGGCGGTCAGCTGATGCACGGCTTTCAGCCCTTCTGCGGTCATCGGCACCTTGATGACCACATTGGGAGACCAGGCTGCGATGTCAATGGCCTCGTGTACCATTCCGGCGGCGTCAAGGCTGATCACCTCGGCGCTTACCGGCCCATCTACCAATCCGCAGATCTCCGTTACCACCTGGCGAAAATCTCGGCCCTCCCGAGCCACAAGGGACGGGTTGGTCGTCACTCCGCTTATGATTCCCATCTCAGCTGCCTGACGTACTTCTTCGATATTAGCGCTATCGATGAAGAGCTTCAAATCGGTACACTCCCTGCAATTTCATGCTGCATTGATCAAATCCTGGATTCGTTCCATTATCTGATGCGCAAGTCGGTCAGAGTCTTCCTTCGTGATACGCCCCTCTACAGGAGCTCTGGGGTGAACCGGGGCGCCGAATACTACTCTCACCTTGGCTTCGCGGAATCTGTTCATACCTTTACGGTGCCCGGCGAACGTGCCGACGACGGCCGCGGGCACTATCGGAGCCCCGGTGTGCATCGAAAACCTGGCCGCTCCCGGGTGCGCAGCCTGTAGTTCGCCAGTCTTGCTGCGCGTGCCTTCCGGGAACATTCCCAGGGCATCGCCGGCTCTAAGCGTCTCCATGGAGGTACGGTAAGCTTCACGGTCTACCTGCCCTCGCTTGACCGGAAAAGCGCGAAGGCCGCGGAGAATCAGAGCCAGGATCGGATTGTCAAACAGCTCTGCTTTGGCCATGAACCGCAGCGGCCTCGGACATGCCGCGCCGAGCGCAAGGGGGTCGAGGGCGCTGGCATGATTAGCAGCCACTATGATAGCACCGGCCGTCGGCACGTTCTCCAGGCCGGTGACTTTGAAACCGTAGAACAGGTGAAAGTAGACTCTGATCAGCCTTCTCACAATTGCGTAGAACAAGTGTCGGCCCCCCCGACCACCTGCATCATCGCGGTCACCACTTCCGCGGGGCTCATCGCAGTGCAGTCTATTACGATTGCGTCGGGCACCACGGCAAGCGGAGATACCCGGCGAGTGCTGTCAATCATGTCGCGCTGGGCGATCTCCTCGCACACCGTGTCCAGCCCAACCCGCCTGCCCTGCGCAGCGTAGTCTCGTTGGCGTCGCGCAGCACGTTCCTGGGGCGATGCTGTGAGATAGAACTTGCAGCGCGACTCGGCCAGTACTACACTGCCGATGTCGCGCCCGTCCATGACTACATCCGCATCTTGGGCTATCGCGCGCTGAAGCTTGACCATGTGCGCGCGAACCGCCGGATACACAGAAACCGGGGAGACGATGGAATCCACCTCCGCGCTGCGTATCAACGCGGTTACGTCTTCGCCTCCAACTATGGTGCGCTGAGCGCCGCCCGGCGTCGGCTCGACGCTCATCGATACCGACTGCGCGACCTTTACCACCGACTCCTCATCATGTGGATCCACGCCTCGCCTCAATACCTCCAGGGCGAGCGCACGGTACAGATCGCCAGTGCTCACATATCTATACCCCAGGGCCCGGGCCAGCATGCGGGCGACTGTGCTTTTGCCGGAGCCTGCAGGCCCATCTATTGCAATCGAACGTTCAAGCGACATGCGTCGGACTCTCCTATCGGTGCACAATTCACTGTTATTCTACATCCGAACCGCTATTCCTTCGCCAGTGGCTCGAAATATGATTCGAATCTATAATACAATGTTCGCTACAGCTGTTCTACCAGGCGACAGCTGTATGCGCATGCCCCGCCTCGGCGCCCGAATGTTGGGAGTCGTGTCCGCGATCTCCACCTGGAGTAGGGTAGTAGCCTGCCCGTCGCCCCAAGGGCCTTGGCCGGCATCGATTTCAACCATGTCGCCCCTGTGAACAACTATTGCGGCGCGCTTGTACCTGAAGTCCGCAACTGCCTCGCCGTTCAGGAGCACGACGATGCTCTCCGATGGTTCGGACAGAGACAGCAGAAGGCCCCCTGATTCAGGCGCCGGCCCCACGGGAATGCTTCCGTCGCTCCCGCTGGAACCCCATGTCCACACGACCTGACCTTCGGCCCTCTCAACAAGGAGATTTGCGCGCGAAATGCGGCCTGAAGCGATCATCCACTGCGCGGTTACGCACAACGCAATGAGAGTGCAAACTGCAGCAGTGAGCATAGTAGTAGCGATATCGCTGCGGCGCGACAATTCAGCCTCTCCTCTGCCGAGCCGCGGAGATTCCGGCCAGATAGCCCGTGGAGAAGGCGGCTTGCAGGTTGTAGCCTCCGGTGGGACCGTCCACGTCGAGCACCTCTCCGGCAAAGAATAGACCCGGCGCAAGCCTGGATTGCATGGTACGCGGATCGACCTCGCTAAGTTCCACCCCGCCCGAGGTCACGATGGCCTCCTCCAACGGACGCGGCCTAAGCACTGTGAGGCGCAAATCCTTAAGCGCGCCGACCAGAGCTGCCCGCTGTGCCGCCGTGACCTGGTTGGCAGGAGTAGTCTCGTCCACTTCGGCAAAGCGTATTACAGCCGGGATGAGCGCTTTTGGCAACAACATGTCGAGGGCATTATTCAGCTGCTTCCGCGACATGGCGGCCAGGTCGCGCTGGATTCGCCGATCCAAAGTCGCCTCGGCAAGCGCCGGTTTGAGATCGATACCAAGAGTGAAACGACCGGGCTCGACCTCCCGGCGAGACCTCTGGGCTTGACATACGTCACGGCTCAACGTGAGGATGATCGGGCCGCCCACGCCATAATGCGTGAACAGCATCTCCCCGAATTCGCGGCCGCGCGTGCGACCGCGGTCATACAATGTAACCTCCACGTTCCGAAGCGCCAAGCCCGCAAGGGGCCTGGGCCACTCTTCGACCGTTTCCATCGGTACCAGGGCAGGCATGGGCTCGTTCACCGAATGCCCCACCTGTCGGGCCAGCGCATATCCGTCGCCCGTGCTTCCGGTGGCAGGGTAGGACGCGCCGCCGGTTGCAACGACAACAGCATCTGCGCGAAATATCGCGTCCCGGGTATCGATTACTCCAACAACCGCCCCGCCCTCAAATGCAAGCCGGGAAACGCGTCGGCCCAACACGAAGCGCGCACCACTTTCCGCGGCGCGCATGTACAGGGCATCGCGTACGTCTGACGCGCGGTCGCTTGCGGGGAATACCCTTCTGCCTCGCTCGACCTTGTAGGGCACGCCGAGGTTCTCCATGAGCGCGCACATCTGGGCAGGCCCGAAAGATGATAGTGCTGAGTACAGGAACTTGCCGCGAGGACCGAAGCCCTCTACTAGTTCCTGTGCGGAGCAATCTCGGGTAAAGTTGCATCTGCCCTTTCCTGACACAAGTATCTTCTTTCCGGCCACCGTGTTTCGCTCGTACACCGTGACGCTTGCTCCTGCGCCGGCCGCTGCGCCGGCAGCCATCATGCCTGCGGCGCCCGCTCCGATTACTGCCACAACATTCGACATCGCCAAGCCATCAGCGCCCTTCAGCAGCGCTCTGCTGCAACAGTCGTTTGAGCCCGTCGACCTCCTCGCGCGTAAGCTCGCGGTAGCTGCCCTCTAGGAGGCGGCCCAGTTCCACGCAGCCGAATCTGGTACGTGTCAGACGGAAGACCCGGTTGCCCAAAGAAGCGAACATACGCCGGATCTGACGTTTCCTGCCCTCATGCATCTCTATCTCGATTAGCTTGCCGGTTCCGTCCGCAAGTCGGGCTTTGGCGGGGAGCGTAGGGCCATCGTCTAGGCGGATGCCGTGAGCGAGGCGGGCCAGGTCGTCAGAGGTCACACGCCTCTGCAGCCTGACCAGGTACGTCTTTGGTGCATGGCGGCTGGGGTGGGTCAGCCCGAAAGCGAGTTCTCCGTCGTCAGTCAAGATCAAAAGACCGTCGGAGTCCATGTCCAGCCTGCCCACGGGATAGATCCTGCGGCCCATATCGGGAATGAGATCGAGCACGGTGGGGCGATGGTGAGTGTCGCGCGCCGTGGTCACAACGCCCCTGGGCTTGTTGAGAGCAAGGTAGATATGGTCAGTTGCAGGATGGACCGCTTGGCCGTCGACGGCTACGACATCGCGCTCTGGGTCAATGAAAGTGGCAGGTGTAGTCACCAATACGCCATTCAATGTTACGCGCCCGGATGCCACAAGCTGTTCGCACGCACGCCGCGACGCCACCCCCGACCGAGCTAGGAACTTCGCGATTCGTTCAGTCGTCATGCCTTCCGAAAGCGCTGGAGCCGGTCGTTGCGCCCGATCACCACCAGCACGTCGTCTGCGTGAATGACGTCGTCGGCGCCGGGAGCTACTACCATCACATCGCCGGACCTAATTGCCATCACGTACACGCCAAAACGGGCCCGCACCGAAAGCTCCGCAAGGGACTTCCCGGCCAGGCTCGACGGGGCAGTCATCTCCACGATGCTGAAGTCGGGATCAAGGTCGATCTGCTCGATGAGGTTCGTGGACGTGAGCACGCGAGCCAACCGCGAACCTCCATCACGCTCAGGGTAGACAACTCTGTCGGCGCCTAGTTTTTCCAGAACCTTGCCATGCAGGTCATCGTTAGCCTTGGCGACGATGGTCCGAACACCTAGTTCCCTAAGGACCATGGTCCCCACCATGCTGGCCTTGACTTCGCTCCCCACGGTGATCACTGCTACGTCCACGTTGCGAATTCCTATCGACCTCATGGCCTCGATGTCGGTGACATCGGCCACCACTGCGTGGGTTACGACCGGCGCTATTCGCTGTACCTTGTCTTCATCCACATCAATGGCGAAAACCTCCTGGCCAAGCTCGGACAGGGTGCGCGCCACACTCATGCCGAACCTTCCAAGCCCGATCACTGCAAACTGCTGTGCCATGTGCGTTCATCCTCTGTTGCCCTCGCGCAAAACGAGGCCGCCGTTTGGGGCTAGCGCCCTACCGGATTATACCACAAGCCCAGGCGCTCTACCAGTGCCGGACTTGCTTTGGGCTGCCGCCGACCTCTAGAGCAACGGAGGCTTTACTGTGTCGGGCTGTGGGCGAATTGCCCCCATCCGAGTCAGCACGTCCGGTACTACATCCAGCAAGCGATCGAACACGGCATCCGTCGTGACCGGCAGGAACCTGACCTGCTTGTTGCCGACTACCAGGAAGCCCACTGGGTTCAGCGAGATGCCGGCGCCGCCGCCTCCTCCGAACGGTGAAGAGTTCGAGGCGGGCGCCGATTCTGCCGCCCAGTCGGATCCGCCGGCCGCGAACCCGAAAGTAACACGTGAAACGGGCATAATCACGTTGCCATCGGGGGTCTCGACAGGGTCTCCCAGAATCGTGTTGACATCGATCATCTGGCCGATGCTGTCGAGAGTAGTCTTCATCAATCCATCTATGGGATGGTCGGGCAAACTCTCTCTCCTCCCCAGCATGCACGTGGCGTGCAGGCGCTGATCATCTACACTAGTATTCGAGACCGGAGGACAGTTCATTCGCTCGACGCTTCCGTAGCGTCGCTACGAGCGACAGCAGGGCGGCACGCAGCCGCGCATCTAGAAGGAGAGTGGCAAGGGCCGTCTCCACGACTAGATGAAATGAGGTGGAGAACTGCGCTTTGCCAAAGACAGGTGTGACAGAGAACGACGGGATCTTGTGAGCCGGACCCCATCTGGAGCATGCCCACGCCGCAACGACCGACTTGACGGCCCACAGCTCACCACAGGCGATGGCAGTGGAAGCAGCATCGCCTGTGCCGATAGATGAATGCCATGACAGCTCCGTCAGCCTATGACCCAGCGAGGCGGCAGACGTGATCACCCTGGCCATTATGCGCAGCCGTACGAAGGTCTCTGTAAGGTCCGAGAGCGTCCAACGAGCGGTCGGGACGGTGGGAGGCGGCACGTCCCTGCGGTAGAAAGGCACGAAGATGAAGAAAGGCCATGGCCAGACGCGAACGGTTGCCCGCGTACGCCCCGAGTCGCGCGCAATTGATAGATCCAGCCTGAATGGCCAGTACAGAACCATGGCGAGCACGACCGCGAGCGTCGCGCCCGCCGTCAGCCCCACTTGGGCCCAGCGCATCAAGACCACTCCTGTAGGTATTGTGCGCGTTCACTGGTCTTCTGATTCGGGCAGCGGTGGCAAATCCGAGAGAGAAGTGAGACCGAGATACATAAGGAACTCCGGTGTAGTCCCGTACAAAACAGGCCTGCCCACGCTGTTGCGCCTGCCCACCTCGGCGATGAGGCCACGCTCTGAGAGAGTGGCGATGCTCGAGTCAGACGACACGCCGCGAATTCGCTCGATTTCGCCCCTGGTCACAGGCTGGCGGTAGGCTATGATAGATAGAGTCTCGATAGACGCCGGCGATAAGGGCGCAGGACGCTGCCTTGCCGACAGGTTCTCCACAAATGGGGCGTACTCCGGACGACTCATCAAGATGAATGAGCCGTCTAGCTTCGAAAGGACAATCCCCGACTCCGGAACCGAGTGCCTGTCTCCGAGCTCGCGAAGGAGCTTAGCCGTCGTATCTTCGTCTATCTGAATTGCTGCCGCTAAGTCCTTGACACTCAGGGGGAACGCTGCAGCAAACAGGATGGCCTCAATTGCCGCCTGCGCTTCATGTAAGTTCGTCTGCGGCACCCCCAATCGCCTGTGATGTCGCGAACATCCAGATTTCTCCGAACGGTGCAGGTTGTGATGCCGAGATGCGACCGCGCCTCACTAGTTCCAGGACGGCCAAAACGGTGGAGACGAGCAGATGGCGGGATCTCGCGCCGCCAAGAAACTCGAACAATCCAAGCTTTCCCTTGCGCGCCAGCCGTACAAGCACCGAAACCATCTGGGTGGCTATGGGTATCTCGTCGGCAGGTAGGTACGGGAACTCCTCCGGGATACTTGACGAGGCGTCCAGATACGCCTGGAGCAGGTCGTGCCCGGTGAGCCCCTCCACCGGATTGGCCCGAACAGTGGGTGTCGGCAGAGGGCGCAGAGGGCGCGTGTACATACGAGACCCCACCGCCTCCAAGTTCCGGAGCACCCGGGCCGCATCGCGGTACCTGCGATACTCCACCAGACGCGCAACAAGCTCAGCGCGGGGGTCGGTCATCTCAGAAGTGGCAGCGGCGAGCTCTTCGGGAACCTCCTCCGGGGGCAGCAGAGCCCTCACCTTAATGTATAGCAGAGTCGCCGCAATGATCAGAAACTCAGCTGCCTGATCGATATCAAGCCATTCCATGGCAGATACCTGTTCGAGGTAATCGTCGGCGATATCGCTGATCGATACTTCGCATATGTCGATCTGCTTCTTCTCTATCAGCGAGAGTAGTAGATCGAGCGGCCCTGAGAAGCCTTCGGTATCTACCTTCATATCCTCATCGCCGAGCGCACTTCCTCCAGCGTGCGGGCTGCTATAGGCCTGGCGCGCATCGCGCCGTCGGCGATGATCGACTCTACCAGACCGGGAGTGGCCTCAAGCTGCCGCCTCCGCTCGTGAATGGGGGCCAGAACTGAGATGAGCGTATCGGCGAGTTGCCTCTTGCAGGCCACGCAGCCGATTTCTGCCCCCTCACATTCGCCCCTGCGCCCCTCTGCCGACTCGGGCGCGAACGCCGACTGGTATGCAAACACCGTACACACATCCGGGTGCCCCGGGTCGCTCTTGTGTATCCTGGCGGGATCGGTGACCATGGACTGCACGGCCTGGCGTATTTTCTCCGGCGGGTCGGCGATCTGAATGGTGTTGCCGTAGCTCTTGCTCATCTTGCGACCGTCCGTGCCCGGTAGCACCGCAACTTTGCTCAATTTGGCCTGAGGTTCTGGAAAGACCGGCGCATACATGTAGTTGAACCGGCGGGCGATTTCCCTGGCGAGCTCCAGGTGGGGCAGCTGGTCTTCGCCCACAGGCACCGTATCGGCCTTGTAGACTAGTATGTCGCTGGCCATCAACACAGGGTAGCCCAGGAATCCGTAGGTGGTTATCTCTCTTCCGGCAAGCTGCTGCAGTTGCTCCTTATAGGTCGGGCATCGTTCGAGCCAGCCCAGGGGCGTTATCATCGACAGCAATAAGTGCAGTTCCGCATGTTCCTTCACGTCAGACTGACGGAAGACGATGGAGCGCTCGGGATCGATACCCGCCGATATGAAGTCGATGAGCACTTGCCGGGTATACTCGCGAATCATCGACGTATCCTGATATCCTGTGGTGAGAGCATGCCAGTCGACCGCTGCAAAGAAACACTCGTAGTCGTCCTGCAGGCGAACCCAGTTGGCTAAGGCTCCGGCCAAGTTGCCCAGGTGAAGCATTCCTGTGGGCCTCATCCCGCTGAATA
>DAOTAC010000044.1:0-11749 GCA_035382325.1 Bacillota bacterium
TAGGCAATGAGAGCGATACGGGTAGGGGGTGTCGTCGCCGCAGGGCTCATGGTTCCTGAGGTGTACTGTGTCACCCCTTTTCGCTACATCTTTTTTCATGGTATTTGTCGGGCGGGGCGGTTAATGTGCTACAGGTAGATCTTCACGGCATGAAGACGGCAGAAGCCATGGCTTGCTTCACAAGGGCATACGACAGCCTCCTTGGCGCAGGCGCGCGCCCCGGCGCATGCCTCAAGGTGATCCATGGCTACGGATCGGGAGGAGCGGGCGGCGATACGCGTCGCGCAGTGCGCTCACTGCTTCACTCCAACCCGGCCTGTGCCGATTACACTCCTGGGGAAGACATCGACGGCAGCCCGGGGTACACCATAGTCTACCCGCGACGGCGTCTGCCGTCCGGCGCGGAAAGGCTTTACCCGGGGATTGTAGAGTACTGCGCGGCGCCCAAAACTAAGCTCGACGTTGTCCGCCGGTTTGTGCGGAGAAGCACTGAAAGCGATATCGAACGTGCCCTACGTGAACTAGAAAGTGGCGGCAGGTTGCGATCGTTCATCAAGAATGGGCGTAAGCATTATGTGGACCCGCACGTTGTAGAAACGAGATTCTAGATGCGAGTTTGACGCATACGGGTCTTTGTGAAAGGGGGAACAATCTATTGGCTGAAGGGCTTGAGCTCAGGGGCGTGTGGGCTCGATCAGGCGGTTATCACTTCGCATACCCGGACGGACGGCCGTGGGTAGGCGATATGGGTCCCGTGCAGCACCTGCTTGCAGCCGTCGTAGGGTGCGCGGGCATCACAATGCAGGCTATTCTGAGCAGAATGAAGATTGATCACCAGGGAATCACCATAGACGCGGTTGCCACAAAAGCCGATAGTACCCCCACGTACGTGAAGTCGATTTCGCTGCAAGCCACGGTGCATGGCGCTGCAGCGGACGCTGCTCAGTTGGCACGGGTGTCTGATCTCACCGAGAAATACTGCCTTGTGGCCCAGACGCTCAGGCATGACCCCGACTTGACATTGTCCACCATAACCAGTTGATTGCCTGGGTTGACCACATGGGCTGACCACCTGGAGAGAAAGGGAGTGTGCGTTCGTGGCGGATGAGAGCAAGCAAAGCGTGATCAACAGGCTCAAGCGCGTAGAAGGTCAAGTAAAGGGCATACAACGCATGATTGACCAGGGCAAGAGATGCTCCGACATTCTAGATCAGGTGGCCGCGGCACGGACCGCTCTCTACAATGCGGGCGTTCTGATTCTGGAAAAGCATTCTCGCGATTGCATTCTCGGCGCTGATGATTCCGACGCAGTCGAAGAGAAGGTTGAGGAACTGGTGAAGGTCATCAAGAAGTTCGCCCGGTCGTGAGATCTAGCCCCAGAAACGGAGCTGGAGCGAGCAGGTGCGTGAGAGAATCGTCCCCATGGCAACAACCGCAACGTCACGTCTTATCCTGCTCGCCGTGGATAGTGTGTGCACTCTTGCTCCGGATATTCAGCGAGCCGGGCGGCCCAATACAGGAATAATTTGGGGTCCAGCCTCCGGATCAGACGCTCCGGATCAGATGGCTGGACCCCTTGGCTAGGCCCGTTTCTCACAGTCCATCAGGAGCGGCTAGCGGAGCTCCGGCTCTTCATCAGGGTAGGCGGCAAGCTTCACCGATACATACATCCTCTGGCCGTCTCTCCAAATCCACAGGAGTACGGTGTCGCCAATCTTCATCTTGCCAATCTCATCGGCGAGTGATAGATCCTTCGTTATCGGCTTCCGGTTGACTTCGCGCACAACGTCGCCCTTCTGAAGTTTGGCCTTATCTGCGGGACTGCCTTTGTAGACGTCGGTAATCAGAATGCCGTTTGTGTCGGGCAACTGCAAGTAGCTGGCAAGGTTCTCGTCCAACTGCTGATACCAGATGCCGAGCCACGGCTTAGGAGCACTTGTGGATTGCTCAGTCACTTTGCGCGTCATCATCTCGTTCAGTACGTCTCTCACGGAGTTCATGGAGATCGCAAACCCCATGCCCTGCGCATACTGGATGATGGCGGTGTTAATCCCGATCACTTCACCCTGCATGTTGATGAGGGGCCCGCCGCTATTGCCCTTGTTGATTGCTGCGTCGGTCTGTATCAGGTCGCCCGTAGCCAGGGTGTTCCCGTCGCCATCGTCTATGCTCCTGCCCAGCGCACTCACGATTCCGGCTGTGACCGTGTGGTCGAACCCGTAGGGATTACCTATGGCTACTACCCAGTCGCCCGGCCTGAGCTTGCCTGAATCGCCGAGCTGTGCTGTGGGGAGATTCTTGGCGTTGATCTTAATCACGGCAACGTCCGATTCCTTGCTACCGCCGATTACCTGGGCACGAAGTTTCCGCCCATCCGTCAGCGTGACCTCGATTTTCCGCGCCCCTTCGATCACATGGTAGTTCGTAACAATGTGCCCGTCCGGGCTGACAATGAAACCTGAGCCGGTGCCCGGCACTACCTGCTGGCCCTGGAAAAGGCCCCGGAACATCCAGTCCATGCGAGGATCTCCTGTCGTGAATTGCTCCACGCGTTCAGTGTCAACTCGGACTACCGCCGGCCCCACTGCCTCCGCTACGTCAGCGAAGGACGGGAGTGCTATGGACTTGTAGTCTACTTGCGATACCTGCGATACCGGCACTGCGGTTCCCACAGCCGCAGCCAGATTGCCTCTGCGGTCTGGGAACACGTACGACACTACTACGATAGAGGTGACTATGCTGCTTACTATGGCCACCACTATCAGCGGAAGGTACTTCTTAAGCCTGGATTCACTCATGCGTGCTCCCTCCAATCCATGTATAGGTGAAACTCGAATCCTGCATGCTCCTGAGCAGCAGGTTCAGCTGCTCGTCCGGCGAACTGGAATGTTCATCATTATTGTCGCCGCGGCGGATCGTCGTGTCCAGGCCGAACAGGCTCGATGACGACATGCTAGCTGTCTGCCCGGAGACAACTGGGCTCGTTGCCGGGTATCGAGCGACCCCCGACTCTTTGGCCGCCGGCGTGGTTATCACGAGTCGTGGGGGAGTGGAGGACGCTATGGGTTGCTGCCGCGGGCCGGCCGGACCGAATACGCTCACCCCGAAGATCATATGCACCAGCGGGATGGCGACGATTGTGCCTGCTACAGCCGCTGGCACGACTAGCCTTGCGAATGACCAGACTGCCCTGAGCGGACTCAGCCGCGGCGCGCGTTCCGGTTCAGCCTGAAAGGGCAACGCCGCTATTCGGTCTCGGACGCCTTCCCACAGGCACTCGGGGCATGGCGAAGGCGCCATCGAGCCCAGAGCCGTCTTCACTTCAAGAGTCATCTCGTACACGGCCATGCACTCTGCGCACAGGGCCAGATGCTGTCGCACTCTTGCCCTTTCATCCTCCGACAGCTCGCGATCGACATAGGCCGATATCAGCCGCTGGGTCATGTTGCACGTCATGTCGGCCTCACCTCCCCTGACCGCGCCGGAAAGCAGGGCGCAATGCGCTCGCGCAGCCCTCGTCTTCCCCTGTGAATGCGCGACCTCACTGTTCCGATCGACGTGCCCATTATCTGAGCTATCTCTTCGTATGAAAACCCTTCGATATCACACAGTATAACCGCCATGCGAAACTCCGGCGGCAGCTCGGCCAATGCACTTTGGATGCACATGTCCAGGTGCTCCCGGTCATACACCGTCTCCGGGCTGTGCGAAACGTCGGCGATCTCGCGTTCGATCTCGTCGCCTCCCGACATTGTTATGCGCTCATCTAGCGACTCGACGTACGGCCTGCGCCTGCGCCTGCGGACTTCGTCGATGTAGAGGTTGGTTACGATTTTGTAGAGCCACTTGTCGAAGGAGGTGCCTCGCCGGTAGCTGTCGAACGACCTGTATGCCCTTACGAAAGCCTCCTGTGCGAGATCCTGGGCCTCGTCGGGGTTGCCCGACATACGAAGCGCGATGTTGTATACTGAGTTCTGATAGCGAAGTACGAGCGATTCGAACTCCGCTTCCCTCGACAGGTGCTGTGCAGTTGTGGCTAGTGCCTGCTGGTTGACCAAGAGCATCACCCGCCCAGACGTGATCTGCGCCTAACTGTCCGTTTCACTTGGGTAACAACGTCATGCGCGAGGCGCGAGTTCCCGCTTCGATTATACCTTCCCACAGGCAGATGGGCGAGGGCGGCTTAGGCCCTGAATGGGAACTCGCTGGAAACCAAAGGCATGAACAAGGAGGTGGAGGGGATGTCAGCCGGAGCACCGGATCTGCGCTCTTTCATCCCTCCGGCTCAAGTCATCGAAGTCATTGCTGCTCTGAGGGAGCTGGGCAATACGGCGTACATTGCAGGCGGCGCCGTGAGAGACATGGTGATGGGCAGGCCCAGACCGGAGGATTGGGACGTAGCGACCTCCGCCAGTCCTGAGCAGGTGATGGCTGCGTTTGACCGGGTGATCCCGAGTGGCGTGGCTCACGGCACGGTGACAGTGCTGGACAACGGCATGAGCATCGAGGTGACCACATACCGCGTAGACGGGCCGTATCTGGACGGTAGGCATCCGGAGTACGTGCGGTTTGTTCCGCGCATTGAGGATGACCTCGCCCGACGGGACTTCACCATGAACGCCATGGCTTACGATCCCATCGCCGGAGAGCTGATAGACCCATACGGTGGGCGCGAGGCCATACGAGCACGTGTCATTACTTGCGTGGGCGAGCCCAGAGACAGGTTCTCAGAAGACAAGCTCCGGATGGTGCGTGCCGCTCGCTTTGCTGCGAAACTCAGGTTTAGGGCCGACCCGCGTCTCGTGGAGGCCGCTCGTGAATTGGCGCCCCAGATACGGCAGGTATCGGTGGAGCGCGTATACGACGAACTCGCCAAGATGATGGGGACGCGCGCACCTTCGCTCGGCTTCGAGCTGCTCGAGGAGATGGGGATCACCCCGTACGTCCTGCCTGAGCTGTGCGCCGACGTGCCACGCGAGCGGAGGGCCCGTCTGTACGCTATGTGCGACGAATTGCCGCCTGACCTGGTAGAACGCTTCGCCGTGCTTCTTGCCCCTCTCGGCGAGAGTCGTGCCCGGCAGACGCTGTCCCGAATGCGTGCGTCCAATCGCACCGGAGCCGACGTGGTTGCCATAGTCCGGGGCGCGCAGGCAGTGCTGAACTCGCATTCGGCTGCGGATGCGAATGCGGATTCGGATCCGGCCGGCCTTGCCGGCCTGTCTTCCTACTCTTTGAGACTGGAAGCATCGCGGATCGGCGTGGGCAACCTGGCGCCGGCTGTGCGGGTGGCATGCATCTTTGCAGGGTGCTCCGCAGATGAAAGACGTGCCCTGGATGAGCTAGTCCGCTCCGTTGTTCAGCAGAAGCCTGCCCTGCGCATCCGGGACTTGGCTGTGGACGGGCATGACGTGATGAACGCAACGGGCATTGGCCCAGGCCCTGGCGTGAGACTCGTTCTTTCGGCGCTCCTCGATGAGGTTCTGCGCGATCCTGCCCTGAACACCAGAGAGCGCCTGCTCAAGCTGGCTCGCAACCGCTATCAATCGCTCCATTCAGTTCCGCGTTCTGGGGGTGTTTTCATGGTCAAGCAACCGAAAGTAGTAATAGCCCCTGACTCGTTCAAAGGCAGCCTCACTGCCCGGCAGGTGTGCGAGGCCGCAGAAGAAGGGCTGCGCAGGGTGTGGCCCGAGGCCCAAGTAGTGTCGGTCCCAATGGCCGACGGCGGCGAAGGCACGGTACAGTCGCTGGTCGATGCAACTTCCGGGCGGATAGTCAATATCGACGTTACAGGTCCGCTGGGCGAACCGGTCGCCGCATTCTTCGGAGTGCTCGGCGACGGCGTTACAGCTGTCATAGAGATGGCCGCAGCGTCTGGGTTGCCGCTGGTTCCCCAGGGCCTCCGAAACCCGCTTAGCGCCACAACTCGGGGCACAGGCGAGCTTATCGAAAGCGCTCTCGACATGGGTTGCCGCAAGTTCATAATCGGCATCGGCGGCTCCGCCACTAACGATGGAGGCGCCGGCATGGCGCAGGCGCTCGGCGTGAGGCTTCTTGACGCGCATGGTGTCGAGATCCGACCGGGCGGCGCCGAGCTTGCACGCTTGACGCGAATCGATGCGTCGGGTCTGGACCCGCGGGCGTCGCAGTCGGAATTCGTGGTTGCATGCGATGTTGACAACCCTCTCACCGGCCCGCGCGGCGCGTCGGCTGTGTATGGCCCGCAGAAGGGCGCGACGCCCGAGATGGTCAAGATACTTGACGACGCCCTGAAGAACCTGGCGGCAGTTGTCAGGCGCGACCTGGGAGTGGACGTGGACGGTATCCCTGGCGCCGGTGCCGCAGGGGGGCTGGGCGCAGGCCTGATGGCATTCCTCGGCGCCAGCCTCAAACGAGGAATAGACATTGTTGTAGAGACTGTGCGGCTCAGGGAGCAGATGAAGGGAGCGGCCCTGGTCATCACGGGCGAAGGACGCACCGACTTCCAGACCCTCTTCGGCAAGACCCCCATGGGAGTGGCGAACGTGGCCAAATCGCTGGGAATCCCGGTCGTGGTCATATCCGGCTCGATCGCAGATGATGCCGGGGGTCTGTACGCGCACGGCATCGACGCACTGATGAGTATCGCAAAAGGTCCATGCACAATCGACGAGGCAATTGCGGGCGCCGGCCCGCTCATGGCCGATGCTGCAGAAACGGCGGCGCGCCTCATTGCCGTTGGTCTCGGCGCGAGCCTTGGCCCTGGTGCTAGCCTAGGCCGCGAGGCTGGCCCTGGCCGCGAGACTCGCGAGGGCAGCGGTCTTTTGGGGGGGCTTGAGTGATGCTGACCGACGCTCAAGCGGGCGTTCTCCGGGGGCTCGCAGGCAAACGCGCAGCCATAGTGGGCATAGGCGTGACTAATGTTCCGCTGATTCGGTTTCTGGCGGGTCAAGGGGTGCAGGTTACCGCATGCGATCAGAAACAGGAGAATTCCCTCGCCTCTGAGCTGACCTCCCTTGCCGGGCTAGATGTTCAATACCTTCTGGGGCCAGGCTACCTTGATGCGCTGCCGGGCTTCGACATCGTGTATCTTTCACCGGGAGTCAATCCAGGGCAGCCCGAAATCGAGGCCGCACGCCGCGCCGGCGTGGCCATCAGCTCCGAAATCGACCTCGTGCTTAGGCTATCGGCCGCCCCGACTGTGGGGATTACAGGCAGTTCAGGCAAGACCACCACTACTACTCTCACGGGACTCATCCTGCGGGAAGACGTGAGGCGCCATCACCCCGGTCGCCAGGTGTTGGTGGGCGGCAACATAGGCGCTCCCGTCATCGAACGCGTGCTCACTGTGGGTCCTGACGACCTGATAGTGCTGGAGCTATCCAGTTTCCAACTGAAGTTGCTTGAAGTCAGCCCGCGTGTTGCCGCGGTGCTCAACGTCACCCCGAATCACCTCGACGTGCATCCGAGCATGGAAGACTACATCTGGTCAAAGGAGAACATCGTACGTTACCAAAGGGACGACGATTGGGCAGTATTCGGTGCCGACAACGATGTCACGCAGTTGATGGCTGAGCGGGCGCCTGGCCAGATCATGTTCTTCAGTGTGTCGCGACCGGTGCCTCGCGGGGCCTTTCTCGACGGGGACAGGCTGATGATGAGATGGTCTGAGGGAGCCGGATCAGGCGACTTAGGCGGATCAGGTGGATCGGGCACGGGCGACACGGTTGTCGCGCGCCGCTCTGACCTCAAAATACCGGGGATGCACAACGTCCAGAACGTGCTGGCAGCAGTTGCTGTATGCGCCGCGCTAGGCGCAGAGCCGGGCTCTATGCGCGATGCGATAGCAGCATTTTCAGGAGTGGAGCACCGCCTGGAACCGGCTGGCGAAATCGACGGCGTGGTCTTCATCAACGACTCGATAGCGACTACTCCGTCCCGGACGATTGCCGCTCTTACGGCAATGGAGCGTCCTATCGTGCTCATTGCAGGTGGTTACGACAAGCATCTTCCTTTCGACGAAATGGCTCGGCTGGCGTTGGGCAGAGTGCATACTGTGGCGCTTGTGGGCGTGACCGCCGACAAGATTGCACAGGCATTTGAGGAAGCAGCTGGTAAAGCGGGGGTCGAACCGCCTAGCATCATTAGGGCGGACACATTCCGCGAGGCTGTGGGAGCGGCGCGACTCGCGGCGCGGTCGGGCGATGCTGTACTGCTCTCGCCGGCATGCGCCAGCTACGGGCTGTTCCGCAATTTCGAGGAGAGGGGGCGCGCATTCAAGCAACTGGTGTCGGAGTTTGCGGCGGAGGCGGGCAAAGCTGGTGAGTGATGACCCGAATCCGTAATCGTAGGCCCCCTGCACGAGTAGGATTTAACCAGTCTCGTGAGGGGGGTTGCTTTTATGCAAGGCAGTATTGGCAGACGCGGTCGAAAACACGCCAAAGTCAGGAGGATCCGTGCCCACCACAGTAGCTTGCCGCGGGCGGCTAGCGCCGCTGTGCTGTTTGCCATATGTACGATGGTGCTGGCAGTGAATGCCGTCTGGTGGAAGACGGAGCGAGGGTACCCCATGGGCATGTCGCTGTTTGACGCCTTACCGGGTCTCGGACGCGCCTCGGCGGGCGCGGCGACGGCGCCGAATGCAAGCGACGGCAAGACCGGCCTCATGCTCAGCGTGGACATCGACATAACGCGGGATCCTGGCTCCGAAGTGGCCAGCTCGCGATGGACATCGTCGCAGGACGGTGTGATAGAACTCTACGCGCGCGACGAAGCTTCTGCCGGAAGCGGCGGACGGTCGGGATACCGCATGCTCGACCGCGTGGAGGCCGGCCCGGTTGTGGAGCTATCCTGTGCGACGCTGTCACAGCAGCCAGAGGCCGGATCATCCGCTGCGCAGCTTGAGCGGCCTATGTGGGGCACGCTGCTGGTGGCTGCGGCCGAGTACGATCAGAGTGTGGGAGCCATGAGCAAATCGAAAGTCACTACAGCGTATGCTTGGAACGGCCGCAATCTGGTCGAAGTCTGGTCGGCCACGACGCGCTCGGAAGCTGTATGGAACCTCGCGTGGGATGCGCCGAAGGAGACCGAGGCTGGTCGTGCGCACGCAGGCTCGGGCTCCGGCTCGAGCTCGAGCTCGGGCCCGGGCTTGGGCGCCGGGGCTGGTACTGGTGCTGGTGCGGGCAGCGCGGATTGGATGCGTTTGACCAGTCTTTCGAAGGTCGATTTTGTCGCATCGTCGCAGGCAGGGTCGCGGCCTTCCATAGTGCTGCGGTCGTCGCACAAACATGAGTCATACGACGAGAACATCGATGTGTTCACTACCATCAAATCCCGCGAGGTTGTGCAGACTTACTATTGGAGCGACAAGTGGAGTGCGTTCATCCTGTCTGAGGCGATAGTAGGCCACAGCGGGGCGTCTGGGATGGAGTATCCGGGAGCTGTGAGTCGGTTCAGTATCCCGGCTGGAACAGCCTTGGCAGTGCTGGAGTCGGAGAGGCAGTGCGCGGAAGGACTTGTGTTCGACCCACCCCACCTGCTCAGGGTGAAGATGCCTGACGGCAGGCGGTGCTTTGTGGACGACGGCAGTGTTGTCCCAACGCCTTCGCGTGCCATGGTATAATGCAACTGTCCGGCCAATGCCCGCCGGCAGTGGCACCGCTGTCCGGCCAGCGGGGGGCTGATGGCTGCATTACTGCTGAATGGAGTGATTCTATGCCGGCTACTATAATCGACGGCAAGGCTGTAGCTGCGTCAATCCGACAGGACGCAGCGGCTCGGGCTGCTCGCTTCAAGGAAGAGTACGGACGTCCTCCGGGGCTCGCAGTCGTCATTGTGGGCGACAACCCAGCATCACGCGTTTATGTCAACAGCAAGAAGAAGGCCTGCGCGGAGTGTGGGATCTACTCTGAAGAACATGCGCTTCCGGCTGACACTGCCGAGGACGATCTGCTGGACTTAGTGCGCCACCTCAACTCTGACCCCAACATCGACGGGATTCTGGTTCAGCTCCCGCTTCCCGATCACATCTCTGAAGACAAAGTCATCGAGACAATCACGCCGGCTAAAGATGTCGATGGGTTTCACCCGATCAACGTGGGGAATCTGGTCGTGGGCAAGCCGGCGCTCAGGCCATGCACGCCCGCAGGGATCATGGAGCTGATACGCCGCACCGGAGTAGAACTCAAGGGTAAGCACGCGGTGGTAGTTGGCAGGAGCAACATAGTAGGCAAGCCCGTCGCGCTGATGCTCTTGGCTGAACACGCCACAGTCACCATCTGCCACTCGCGCACCGTCGATCTACCATCCGTGTGTCGCACAGCAGATGTGCTCGTGGCGGCGGTAGGCAGGCCGGAGATGATAAAGGGAGACTGGGTCAAGCCCGGCGCGGTCGTGATAGACGTGGGCGTCAACAGGATAGCCGAGAAGAAGCTCGTGGGCGATGTGGACTTCGACGGAGCGAGCGCGGTTGCCGCCGCCATAACCCCGGTGCCAGGCGGTGTCGGGCCCATGACCATCGCCATGCTGATGCAGAACTGCGTGGAAGCGGCCTTTGCAGCCCAGAGGTAGCAACTGGGGAGTTGATTGACAGTGGACTACGAGATCTACGACGTGATGATCATCGGAGCTGGCCCCGCCGGCATGTCGGCGGCTGTGAATGCGCGCGTTCGCAACAAGTCGACGGTCCTCATTTCCCGCAGGTTCGCCAGCCCGAGCCTTGCGAAAGCGCCGTCAGTCCATAACTACCTAGGCGTGGAGGAGTTGTCGGGATCCGAGCTATACTCGCGCTTTCTGGAGCATGCGCGTAGGGCGGAAGCACGGCTGATCGAAGCCGACGTGACAGGTATCTACGACATGGGTGGCCACTTCGCGGCGCTCACCTCGGCCGGCGATATCTCGGCGCGTGCCGTGATAGTCGCCACGGGGGCCGTGCAGTCGGCGTCGATTCCGGGCGAATCGGCGCTGCTCGGTGCAGGAGTCAGTTACTGCGCTACCTGCGACGGCCCTCTTTACCGGGGAAAGCGTGTGGTGGTGCTGGGATACACACCCGAGGCGCGCGAAGAGGCCAACTTCCTCGCCGAGATATGCTCGGAAGTTACATACGTCGACTTGCAGCGGGGCAAGGCCGAGAAGGGCGTGCCGCTGGCGGAGTCGATTCGTGAAGTTGTCGCGAAGGTCGCGGGCATACGAGGCGAGAGCTTCGTTACCCATGTTGAGCTGGAGGGCGAGGCAATCCCTACGGACGGGGTATTCGTGATACGCGAGTCAATCCCGGCGGAGCGTCTCCTGGATGGTCTGGCTGTGACCGAGGGCGCCATCGTAGTTGATCGAGAGATGGCGACAAGCGTACCTGGGGTGTTTGCCGCGGGCGACTGTACCGGGCGACCATGGCAGGTAGCGAAGGCCGTAGGTGAAGGATTGGTGGCTGGGTTATCGGCATCCCGATATGTCGACAGGGCCATGGCGGCAGCGCGGGCCGAAGGCCGGTGAGACCATGAATCAGCATCGAAGGCCTGAACTTGCGGCGTGCACTGCGCCGATAATGCCTGGTGCTGAGCCCTACTCGATGGGCCCAGCTGATGCACAGGTTGCCTGCCTCGTGGTGCACGGGTTTACCGGATCGCCATACGAGATGAGGCCGTTCGCGGAGAGACTGGCGGCTCGGGGCGTGTACGCGGACGTGCCGCTCCTCCCAGGGCATGGCACGTCAGTGGAGGACATGAGCCGCACATCCTTTCCGGACTGGGTGGCAGGAGCTGAAGCAGCCTATCTA
>DAOTAC010000045.1:0-11691 GCA_035382325.1 Bacillota bacterium
TGTCGGCTTCGTCATCAATCGGTATCATGAGAAGGGGTTCGCCAGAGGCGCCAAGCGTGAACAGATCGCTCTTTGTTCGGAGTTAGGCATTGAGCTTTCCGACTTCGTGGGTGTGTGCCTGCAAGCCATGCAGCAGCACGCCGCGGAGCTGGGCCTGTGATGTAGATACGCAGGCAGCGGCCGGGTTTGCGCGGGGCCTGGGGCGTGGGGGTGTGTTGGGTGTCGAATGAGAAGACTCACGAGAAGCTTGTAGCCACTAACCGGAAGGCCAGGCACGAGTATTTCATCGAGGAGACATATGAGGCAGGCATCGCCCTGACCGGGACCGAGATCCAGAGTGTAAGGCAGGGCCGGGTCAGCCTGGGCGACGCGTACGCCGAAGTCAGAGGCAGCGAGGTGTTTCTGGTCAATTCGCACATAGCGGAGTATGACTATGGAAACAGGTTCAACCATAACCCCAGGCGTCCGCGGAAACTGCTGCTGCACAAGTCGGAAATCCGGCGCCTCGATTCGCGAGTTCGGGAGCGCGGGTATACCATAGTGCCGCTTAGGATGTACCTTCGGGGGGGTCTGGCCAAGCTTGAGATCGGCCTGGCCCGCGGCAAGAAGACGTGGGACAAGCGCGAAGACATCGCAAAGCGAAACGTGCAGAGAGAGATAGAGCGCACGGCGAAAGCATCCGGGCGCGAGCGGGAGTAGTCATGACCCAAGAGTGACGGGCGAAAACCGCCTGTTGCATCGTTTGTTCGTCGCGTGGTATGATACTATAAGCAGTGATAGGGGGCGTTACGGTTTCGACGGGGAGTGCTGTGAGGGGCGTGGCGAGCCGAGATCCCACCTGCTCGTTAATCGGTGGAAGCACGATAAGTGCCGATAACTCACTAGCATACGCAGCCTAGTAATCTAGGTTGCCGTCCGACCCGGGCTCATTCCGGGAGCCTGGCAAGGGCGTCATTTAAGCCGGGATGCACGTGCGCCAATTCTCGGAGGCGCGCGCCAAGATAATCGAGATAGCCCTCGTGCAGCGCGCTCGTGCGCGGCACGTTGGGTGAAAGCAAGTACGCGGGCTACGCTCGTAGAAGCGCGCCAAGTGGTCTTCTCGGACCCGGGTTCGACTCCCGGCGCCTCCACCAAGTTTGCAGAGAGTCTTTTGTCGGTGTGTGGCTCCACTTTGCCTAGAAAACTGAGTAATCAAGCCATTCCTGCGTAATAGCGGAGCGGCTTTTACCATGTTGTGACAGTTCTACACGGTATGCACGCTTGCCAGTCCCGGCAAGCGTTTTTGTCTGCGCAGACTCGGAAACGGTGCCAAACATGTTTCCGAAACCTATTGCAGCCCCGCATCTCATATGATACAATGCTAACGAACGTTAGGTAGAAAGGTGTTCGGTATGGCAGAAAAGGATATTAGAGAAAGGATTAAAGAAGTAGCAGTAGAGCATTTCAACACCAGTGGTTACCATGGAACAACGATCCGCAACATAGCTAAGGACGTGAACTGCTCTTTGCCAATGATCTATTACTACTTCAACAGCAAGAAGGAGTTGTTTGATGAAATCATAAAAAAGGAGTATTTCGAAGTCCTGAAGAGGCAAGCAGCACTCTCGAACACGAGTAACATTGTAGATTTCTATACGAAGTTTGTGTACAACCTAAACTTCCTAAGCAACTATGATAAGCAAGTCTACCGGCTTGGGATCAAGGTCTACCTGTCCTTCGATGGCGATCAGGAACTGATGGAAATCATGGACGAGTGGGAAAAGACCATACTTCCACGACACTATCAGATACTAGAGCCACATCTGAAAGACGTAGACAATGGCATCGCGATTGTACGAACGCTAGTACATCTATTGGAAACGTTGATAGAAAGCATTGTCGTCAAGAACAGATTCCTACCTGAAGAAGAAGTCCGAGAGGAGATCTCGATTGTACTCCGCGGTTGTGAATGACCTGTCTTTCGTACTTGACGGGTGTTAGTGTTTGCATGACCTAACGAACGTTATGACAAATAGCATACTCAAAGGAGAGACAGTAAAATGGATATTGAGACGAGACTTGCCCTACTGCAAAATACCTATGCGGCATCCATAGCGGAGACCGTGAACACCTATGACAAGCTAAAGGTGCTTGACACAATCGTAGAGAGAAGGAAAGAAAGGCAAGCACAGACAGCACCATTTTTGAACCAGCAGCTTGGTATTGAGACTGTTGAGGATGTGTTTGGAAAGCTTTCAGAGATCTATGGCTGCGCAAACTGGTCTGTGGAAACAACAGACAAGGGATATGTCGCTACAGCAGTCTCGTGCAAGTTATGCGCGCTGTCCAAGAAGATGGGAGGAGCGAATCCCTGCAATGGATGGTGCCTAGATCCCATGTCAGCCATGATCACTGCCGCAGGCAAGATCGATGCTGAAAGCATAATTGTCGAAAGCACTTTAATGGTCGGAGACTGCTGCAAAGTGCTCATCAATATCTCCGCAGAACAGGATGATACTGCTGAGACTTCGCTAACATATGGTGATGATGGCCCAAATACCAGTTTGCCATCGAGACGGATCACTTCCGGCTGTTCTATACTTTTGTGTTAGGCACGATATGCTCGACACATGGGAACGCCTACATGCGGAACGTGACCTAGAGAGGAATCACGCCGTTGCCGCAGAAACTACATAGAGTACATGCTTGAAGCGAAGGTGGTTCGAACTGAGCGAAAAGGACTTGTCTGGCGACGATATGGCGCGACTTGCACGGTTCGTGGCCGAGCGCGGCTGGGAAGTGTGCCAGGAGCGGGCGATCCAGCACGGGCGGCAGATGAAGATAAGCGACGGGCAGAATCAGGCCACAGTGGTCGTCTACTTCACAGGGAAGTCGCTGGTCCAGGGTCGCTCATCCAGCCTTACGGACGAGCTCGCTGAATGGTGTTCGACGAGTCTACGGGGAAGCGTCTCCCGCACGGAAGCACATGGAGGTGGGCGCTTGCCGAATCCAGCGCATGCATGCGGGATTCCCAGGATAGGGATAGACGAGTCCGGCAAGGGCGACTATTTCGGACCGATGGTAGCTGCCGGCGTATACGTTGACCGGGGATCGGAGCTTGTCCTGGTCAAGATGGGGGTAGTAGACAGCAAACGTTTGTCGGATGCGCGCATTGCGAAGCTCGCCCAGGCAATCAGGAGCGAATGCCCGCATTCTGTGGTCGTCATTGGCCCGGCCCGCTACAATCAGCTCTATGTGAGTATGCGCAATGTAAATGTAATGCTCGCATGGGCCCATTCGAGGTGCCTAGAGAACGTGCTGACGCGGGTGGAGTGCGGCCTTGCCGTCTCCGATCAATTTGGCGACGAGTCCTACCTTACGCAGGCCCTTATGGAGAGGGGTCGAAAGATCAAGCTGGAGCAACATCCACGGGCCGAGGCGGACGTGGCTGTGGCTGCCGCCTCTATTCTGGCGCGGGACGAGTTCGTACGTAGGCTTTCGGCTCTGTCGCAGCAGGCGGGGATCGCGCTCCCCAAGGGCGCGTCAGACCCTCGGATAGTGGCCGTTGCATCGGAGATAGCGTCGAAGGGCGGGCGCGAGGCTTTAGCCGACTATGCTAAACTGCATTTCAGGACTACCGAATCGCTGGGTATATAGATATCGCCTTAGCGCGTGGGAGGGGAGGCATGCAGATGGACGGGGAAAACGGCTCGTCGGAGAACCGGAGGAGGCATTGGGCGGGCATCGTGCTCATCATTGTCGGCTGCTACCTGCTGGCATCGCAGTTTGTTTCGGGCAGGATCATGGGGATGCTGGCGGCGCCTGGGATCGGTGCGCTCCTCCTGCTATGGGGAGCAGTTAGCAGGAGTGTGGGGCTGATTGTCGTCGGTGGCGTTGTGTTCGGCAGCGGCGCGGGGTCTTTCTTGGCCAGTGAGGTGTTCTGGCGTCTTAAGGGCCCTGCCAATGCGGGAGTGATCGTGCTCAGCATGGCGGCCGGCTGGTTTATGATAATGTTGTTGTCTGAAAGGTTCGCTGGCAACCCCCAGCGCTGGGCGCTGGTTCCGGCCGTGATTATGACCGCTGTGGGCGTTCCGTTGATACTGTCGAGTGTGGCCCCCGTTGTGCTAGAATGGGTTGTCACTTGGTGGCCTGCCTTGCTCATCATAGCCGGTTTGCTCCTTTTCCTCCGCAGGGGAGGCGGAGGATGACAGAGGCGCTGACCGAGGCGGTGCCGTCGGAACGCAACGGAGATATCCCCTGGAGATAATGTGTGATGCCGCAATCGATTGGAGGTACGCTGCATACAATGAGAGCCAGGCAGATTCGCGAAGGTATATTCTGGATGGGCGCGGTTGACTGGGACCGCAGGCTTTTCGATTCGCTGATTCCCCTTCCTGACGGAACAAGCTACAACGCGTATCTTGTCAGGGGCAGCAGCAAAACCGCTCTGCTTGATACGGTCGACCCGTCTGTGTACTATCAACTCGACGCTCAGCTGGCCTCGGTGGAACACCTTGACTACGTAGTTGCGCACCATGGGGAGCAGGACCACTCAGGCTCGATACCCGCCGTCTTAGCGCGTTACCCCGAGGCCTCAGTTGTATGCTCTCCCAAGTGCAAGCCCATGCTCATCGACCTGCTTCACGTGGCGGAGGAGCGCATCGTCGTGGTTGACGATGGCGACACTATCGATCTGGGCGGGCGGACTCTCAAGTTCGTGCACGCTCCGTGGGTGCACTGGCCGGAGACGATGCTGACCTATGTGCCCGAAGACAAGATCCTGTTTACCTGCGATTTCCTCGGCAGTCACCTGGCAACTAGCGAGCTTTACTCGACCGGGCGACCTCGGGAGCGCGAAGCGGCCAAGCGGTATTTTGCCGAAATCATGATGCCCTTCAGCAACCTCATCGTGAAGAACCTCGACAAGATCGACGGTCTCGACGTAGATGTCGTCGCGCCTAGCCATGGCCCAGTAGTGTCTGATCCGGGTTACATCACCGGCTGCTACAGAGAATGGAGCGCTGGCCCCATGCGCAACAAGGTATGCCTGCCCTATGTAAGCATGCACGGCAGCACACGCGTGATGGTCGACGCGCTGGTTTCGGCGCTGGTAGGCCGCGGCGTAGCGGTGGAGCGGTTTGAGCTTACAGGGTCGGATCTTGGGAACGTGGCGATGTCATTGGTGGATGCCGCCACTGTGGTCATCGGCACTCCAACAGTGCTCGGCGGTGCGCATCCGGCTGCGGCTCACGTTGCTTTGTTGGCCAATGCGCTGCGCCCACGCACCAAGTTCGTATCAGTAATGTGCTCCTATAGCTGGGGCGGTCGGGCAGTGGAACAGATCTCGGGGTTGATCGGCAACCTCCGGGCCGAAGTGCTCGAACCTGTGGTGTGCAAGGGGCTCCCGCGAAGCCAGGACCTGCAGGCGATAGAGCGTTTGGCCGACCAGATCGCCCAGAAACATCGCGAGCTGGGGTTAGCATAAGCGGGAAGGCAAGCCAGCAAACTGGCTGGGCAAACCGCGCAGCCCCAGCCCAGTGCGTATGCATTACCCATACGTATGTCTTTCGACGAAACCGTGTTTAGCGGGGAGTTAGCTTACCTGTAACAATACTGCACGGTTTCTGCGGCGACCTGTACAGGAAGTGCCCGGTTTTGACCAGCGGCAGGAATGACTCGGGAGTCATTGGCGTTTCATGGAGAATCTGCTGCTGCCTAACTCCCTCTCGGGCATATTCGAGGGATAGAGGTACGTTACCGAATTATGTGAAACGCCTCTACATGCGGATTTGACGGAGGCGTGCCTCCGGGAAAAGGAGGCGCCGTTGCCGGCGCGAATTCACACAACTCGTGCCCGCCAAACCAGGCAGGATCTGAGCAGGTTGCTCGAAAAGCCTGTTCAAGAGCGAACAGGTGCCTCGGAGCCCCGTCAGGGCGTAGGAGAACGCCGTACCGCGGAACATCCATGGATATGGGTAATGCGTAGAGAGGTTTGTAAGAGGAACAGGAGTTGTGCCTCATGGATGTAACCACTCGTGAACGGTATCTCGGAAGCATGATCGGCCTCGCAGTGGGTGACGCCGTAGGGGCGCAGGTCGAGTTCATGCGTCCTGGGGATTTCGAGCCCGTCGTCGACATGGTGGGCGGGGGCGTGTTCGGGTTGCCTGCGGGCGCCTTCACCGACGATACATCTATGGCCCTGTGTCTTGCCCAGTCGCTGGTGGAGCGCGGTGGGTTCGATCCCGTTGATCAGCTCGAGAGATACCTTAGGTGGATGCGGGAAGGCTACATGTCCAGCATCGGTCGGGCTTTCGATGTGGGGGGCACATGCGCCGATGCTATCGAAAGATTCGAGGCCACGCGCCGGCCCTATTGTGGCAGCACGAATCCCAATCGCGCCGGCAACGGCTCGATCATGAGGCTTGCGCCGGTTCCCCTGTTCTTCGCGCACGACCCGGAGAAGGCGGTGGAAATGTCGGCGGCGAGCTCGCGAACGACTCACGGAGCCCGGAACGCCGTTGACGGGTGCAGGTACTTAGGAGCGCTTATCGTGGGCGCTGTCGGCGGTGCATCGAAAGAGCAGCTTCTTTCTCCCCGGTACACGCCCGCGCCGGGTTTGTGGGAGCGCGCGCCGCTGGCCGACGCCATTCGAGAAGTCGCGGATGGCTCATTCGTAATGAAGAACCCTCCCGAGATACGGGGGACAGGCTACGTGGTAGATTCGCTCGAGGCCGCGTTATGGGCATTCCACCACGGCCACAGCTTTGAGGACGGGCTCATGCTGGCGGTGAACCTTGGCGACGATGCCGATACCACAGCCGCCGTGTACGGGCAATTGGCAGGGGCGTTCTACGGGGTTTCAGCAATTCCCCAGCGTTTCCGTGACCGATTGGTGATGCGCGACCTCATCGAGGAATTGGCGGAGAAGCTCTACCAGTGCGCGTTTGAGGCGACGCATGGTGGTTCCTGATTCGGAACCCCCAGCGTGCGACTGTCGCACGCTGGGGAAGATAGTGGGGTGCCGGGGGCTGTACATCCGACGAACAGCCCCCGGCACTTTCGCATGTTCATAGAGCCGCCCCCTCGGCCCGCCCATGTGGCTCCCAGGCGGCCAAACGGTATTGAGCGGTAGGCTGTCCACCTAAAGGAGGAATTGGGACCTCCATGTCGAACAATACAACCGGTTGCACAAGCGTGCACATGGTGCCGATAAAGCGCCACTTAAACCCGGTAAACATCGTAATGCAACCGTTTGGTGAATGCACGCCGACCTGTTCTGCTGCGGCGCAGGACGACAATGCATCGATACGGGGATGCGTCAATATGAAGATGCGTCGATCCGGGAATGTGGCGCGACGCCCTACTGGGATGCAACAGCAGGCCCACATTGTGACATGGCAGGAGTGATCACGTGAGTACTACGCTTCAAGACATTGCAGACATGCTCAAACTTTCCAAGTCCACAGTGTCGAGGGCGCTTTCAGGTGACCCTCGGGTCGCTGAAGACACGCGGGCGAGAGTGGCGTCGCTCGCCAGGCACATGGGGTATACCCCTAACCCCACTGCCCGTGCCCTCGCCACCCGGCGAACGAATACGATCGGGCTCGCGGTGCCGTGGGCGCCGAGATCGCTCTCTGACCCTTTCTACCTTGAGTTTCTGGGCGCTGCGGGCGATGAGGCCATGCGCAGCGGATACAGCCTGTTCCTGTCGACGCCCGACGGGGACGGGGCCGGGGCTGTGCGCGCTCACGCGGAACTGGCCGACCCGCGCCGGATAGATGGGATGATTCTGACGGAGCCCAGGGCGAACGACGAGCGCATCGCGCTCTTGCAGAGTGTCGGGCTACCTTTCGTCGTTCTCGGAGTGGTGCCCGACCCGCTTGTCTCGTGGATCAGCGGCGATAACACGACCGGGGCCCGTGACGCAGTTGACTATATGATCAGCCTGGGCCATACCAGGATAGCGTGCATAACAGGGCCGCCCGACCAGACTGCTTCGGATGCCAGGTTTGAGGGCTACCGGCTGGCTATGTCCGGCGCCGGCCTGCCCCTGGATCGCAACATCATAGAGGCCGGCGACTTCACGCAGTCAGGGGGGTACTCCGCCATGCATGCGATTATCGGCTCGCGCGGTGTTCCGTCTGCGGTGTTTGCATGTAACGATGTGATGGCGCTTGGGGCAATGCGCGCACTGCGCGAGGCGGGTCTTGCGGTTCCTTCCGACGTGTCGGTAGTGGGTTTCGACGGGATATCCATGGCGGAATATGTGGACCCGCCGCTCGCGACGGTAAAGCAGCCCATCCAGGAGCTCGGGAGAATGGCAGTACAGATTCTTATCGGGAGAATGAGCGGCGAAGGCGGTCCTGTCCGTTGCATTCTGCCTGTGCAGTTCCAACCTCGTGATTCGGTGGGGTCGCCGCGCCTCGGGGCAAACGCGGCTGATAGGGGGTGATCCGGCACACGATACACGTTCCGGCTGGTATCAGAAGGATGTCAGTAAGCCTGCAGACCTATGCAGACCACTAGAACGGAGGGATTATGATGCGGCGAAAGGTAACAGTCTTGCTCCTTATTGTCCTTGCCGTCTTCAGTCTGACCGGGTTGGCTGCCGAGAAGAAGCTTACCGTAATAAGCGGATGGTCTGGGCCGGAGATGGACGCATTCATGCCGGTGCTCCGGGAGTTCGAGAAGGAGACTGGGATTCGCGTTGACTACCAGATCTATCGTGCTGAGGACCTTGCCGTTCTTCTTCCAGCTCAATTCGACTCGAAGACCGCTCCGGCAGATGTGATCTTCATGTGGGCATGGTTCATCAACAAGCAAGCTCAGAGTGGTCATGTCCTGGACATGACCGGTGTGCTCAATGAGTCGGATTTCGTGCCGGGTGCTCTTGACGCCGTGAAGTCAGGCGCCAAGCTGTGGGGCGCTCCGTACACCGGCAAGATCAAGCCCGGATTCTGGTACCGGAAGTCTTTCTTCAAAAAGCATGGTCTTGCTGTTCCTAATACGTGGGATGAGTTCGTGGATCTCCTTGCGCGCATTAAGAAGATACCCGGCGTGCGTGCCCCCATCGCCAGCGGCAATGGTGTGGGCTGGCCGCTGTCGGACGTGACGGAACATTTCATCGCTACGTACGGCGGACCCGCCATGACGCGTGATCTGATTTCCGGGAAGATTGCCTGGACCGATCCGAAGGTCCGCGCCGTGTTCGAGAACCGCTTGGTGCCGCTGCTCAAGGCGGGCTACTTCAGCGAACCCATCGAGTGGACTATGGCGGCGGATCTGTGGTGGGCAGGGGACTATGCTCTGTACTTCATGGGAAGCTGGATCACTGGAATGGTAAAGGACCCGACCGACCTGGGAGTGTTTACCCTCCCCGGGGCTCGGGCACTGGTGTTCGCCACCGACTACGCCTTTGTTCCAGCGTATACCAAGTATCCCGCTGAGGCCAGAAAGCTGCTCGCCCATCTCGCTACCCGTGGCCAGACGCTGCAGGTAGCTGCGGGCGGCCACATTGCTACATACACGGGCGCGCCTCTTGAGGCATATCCTCCGGTGGACCGCGAGGTCGCATCTCTGCTCAAGGGGCTTGAGGCCCTGCCGGACCTGGACGATACGATTGGCGGAGAATGGCAACCGGCCTTCTGGGATCAGCTCAAGCTGCTCTGGGTGAGCCCGGCAAGGGTAGGGGAAGTCCTGGATAACCTCCAGCGCAAGGCGGGCAAGTAGGGCAAGCAGATCGTAAGCAGATGGACAAGGCACTCCGGCCGGCCGCCGCGTCCGAGCGGCGACCGGTCGGGCCTTTACGGAGCACCTCGAAGGAGGCGGGAACATGCACACATTGCGTGGCAGGGCCCTTTTCTTCGTTCCGGCCCTGGCGCTTCTGGCAGTGTTTGTGGTTTACCCTGTCGTCAATACGGTATGGCTGAGCTTCTTCACAAGCGAAGGCCAGTTTGCGCTGCTTGGGAACTACGCGGAGGTGCTTTCGCAGCCCGAGATGTTCGATCCGCGCGGTTTCACGAGGGGATTTCCCTATGGTGCGCTGGTCCACAACGTGATGTGGGTCGTCATACATCTGCCGCTGACCGCGGGCCTCGGTCTGGTGCTGGCGGTGATCCTCCGTGAGATCAAGGGAGGGGCTGTAGTTAAGGCCATAATATTCCTTGGGATGGTCACGCCCATGGTTGTGGGTGGAGTCATACTGAGGTTTCTGTTCGGCGGGAATGTGGGCATCTTGCCATCTCTGATGTCGCTCATCGGGTTGCCCAGGCGCACCCTTACCGCCTATCCCGACACGGCGCTGTTTTCGTTAATCATAGGATCGCTCTGGCTATGGACGCCATTCAGCATGATCCTGTATTCAGCAGGCCTTGAGACCATACCGGACTATGTGTACGAGGCCGCTGTGATCGATGGCGCGTCGGCGACTCGGGCGTTCTTCTCCATCACGGTGCCGATGCTACGGCCGGTTACCGGCGTTGTGATCACCATGACTTTTCTCTGGGTTCTCAAGATATTCGACATCGTGTACGTGGCTACTATGGGCGGCCCCGGGGGCGCGTCAAACGTGCTTGCGCTGCAGATGTACATGTACGCGTTTCGTGAGTTCGACGCAAACTCAGCGGCTGTGGTAGCCACATTCCTGATGTTGGTGGCCTTGGTCGTGTCGATACCAACATTCAGGTCCGTAAGGGGTGAGCAGCCGTGAGAAGCACATCCATCTTCGCGCGCCGGAAGTCATCTACCATAGCCTTGTACGTTGCTGCGGGGCTTGCGGCTCTGATCTGGCTCATTCCTTTCCTCGGGGTATTCATGGCATCGATACGGCCACTGTCCGAGATCAGTCGAGGATGGTGGAAATTCGAGCAGTTCAACCCTACCTTTCGAAACTACGTGGGCGCATGGAACCACCCTGCGGCGCCGCTGGGAAAGGGCATGCTTAATTCCCTGCGTGTGGCTGTTCCCGCCACCATTCTGCCTCTCATTATTGCGTCGATCGCGGCGTATGGTTTCGCGCGGTTCCGCTTTCGCTTAAGAGACTTGCTCTTCATGGCCGTTGTGGCGCTTATGACGCTGCCGCAGCAGATGATCGCGGTTCCAATATACCGCATCATGCGGGGCCTCGGCGCAGTGGACTCCTACACCGGGCTAGTACTGGTACATGCGGCCTGGGGGTTGCCGTGGATCATGTATTTCATGCGCAACTTCTTCACCACAGTGCCTATCGAGGTGGAGGAGGCGGCGAAGGTGGACGGTGCGTTCGACCTCCGGGTCTTCTTGCAGATTGTCATGCCTATGTCGCTGCCTGCTGTAGCTTCAGCAGCTGTTCTGCAGTTCATGTGGGTCTGGAGCGACTTCTTCTTGGCCCTAATATTGCTGTACTCACCCGACAAACTCCTGGCCACTCAGCGCGTGCCCCTGCTCCGCGGCGTCTACCACGTTGACTGGGGGGTTCTCTCTGCCGGCAGCGTCATAGTCATGGCAGTGCCCATCATCGTGTTCGCACTCATGCAACGGTACTACATAAGGGGCATGGTCGGCTGGACTTCGAAGTAGCTAATAAGGTCTTTCGGAGGGATGGATGATGGCCTTCACACGAGTGGATATCGCACAGAAGCGGCTGGACGATCACGCCCCGTATGCCGGCGAAGCCGCGGTGGCGGATGCGAGGCATTTGGCGCGGAGGCTCGAGGGCGCGCGGGTGCTGCACGT
>DAOTAC010000046.1:0-11518 GCA_035382325.1 Bacillota bacterium
AGTGATAGTCAGCGGCAAGCACACGGGCTTTCCAACACGCATGGATGATGTGCGTGCCGTGAAGCGAGTATTACCGGAAGTGCCCGTCCTCATCGGCAGTGGCCTGAGGCAGTCAAGTGCGGCAGAGTTTCTGGAAGTGGCCGATGGGGCCATAGTTGGGTCATCGCTGAAACAGGACGGCGATGCTGCAAATCCGGTGGACTGCGAACGAGTTCGTTCCCTAATGGAAGTCGTGCGTAGAGTACGGGAAACACGGGAAGCAGAGCGTGCATAATCCGTAGTCGCTACGGGACGAGCGCGGGGGGCCATTTGCATGTGTCGACACGAATATGACCTGGTAGTTATCGGCGACTCCAACACCGACATATATGCTCGCGTCAGCAGTTATCCTGCCGCAGGGGGCTGTACGTTCGGCGAACGGCTGGAGTCGCTACCGGGGGGAACGGCTGTCAACACGGCAGTAGCAGCGGCCCGCCTGGGTCTGAGGGTAGCCATAGCTACGGTTGTCGGGCATGACGCCGAGGGGCAGGCGATATTGGACCTGCTCCAGAGCGAAGGCGTAGATGCCAGATTCGCCGCCCGAGTGCCGCAACCCACCGGATGCGTGTTCGTGGCGCTGGGCCCAGGCGAGGAGCACACGTTCTTCTCGCTCAGGGTCGAGTGCGCTGACTGGCAACTTCGGCGTGAGCACATTCCGTTCGAGGCTATCCGGGAATCGGCTGCACTGTACGTGTCTGGAGTATCGATAGCAGAGGCCGGAATAGTGAAGGGGTCTGCTGACTCTGTGCTGGCTGCGCTGCGCATTGCGCGCGACGCGGGCGCGACGACATTCCTCGATCCCAACTTGAGGCTTGAAAGCCCGGATGTGCCCATAGACATCGCCCAGGCCATGGAGACATGCATTCGCACGGTTGACTACTACATGCCCAACGAATCGGAGATGGAGGCGCTCGCTTTACGCTGCGGCCAGCTGCATGGCCGGGTGGCTACCGTCGTCAAGCAGGGGAGCCGGGGGTGTACGGTCATATCTGGCTCCGGGCGGTCGCAGATCGCGGCCAAGCCCGTCCGGGCGGTCGATACAACCGGCGCCGGCGACTCATTCAACGCCGGCTTCATAGCTGGGATACTTGGGGGCAGGCCTGCAGACGGAGCCGGCAGACTGGGTGCGATCGTGGCAGGTATTACAGTGTCGCGGGTAGGGACGATATCTGCTTTCCCGACGAGGTCAGAAGTCGAACAGGAGGGATGATCATGTCTGTCAAGTTCAGAAAGGTTCTTCTTGTCCTAGCGATCCTAAGCCTCGCGGTTCTTCAGGTAGCGCCGGGCTCGGCAAAGACCGTTCTCAGGGTAGCTGTGGTCGCCGGAGACCGAATAGGCGACCGAGGTTTCACCGATTCAGCGCGCGAGGGCCTGGTCAGAGCGGCAAAAGACTTCGACATCCAGTACAAGATCTTTGAATGCAAAGCCGATGCGTCTCTCTACTATGACAGAACGCTTGCCGCGGCAGAGAACTTCGATCTGGTTTTCATGGATCCCGGCTACTTCTTCGACAAGGAACTCTCTGAGATCGCCCCCAAGTTCCCCAAGGTCACGTTTGTCTACATAGACGGTACGTCCGACATACCGGGAGTAGTATCGATCGACTTCAAGGAGCACGAAGGTTCGTTTCTGGCAGGTGCCCTAGCCGGACTTATGGCGTCTAACCCCAAGCTCAAGCTGGGTAAGCCCGGTAAGGTGGTCGGATTTGTCGGAGGCGCCGACTGGCCCGTCATTCGCAATTTCCTCGCAGGATACGAACAGGGGGTCAAGTACGTCGACCCATCGATCAAGGTTGAATCGGTGTTTGCCGGCACTCACTACGATCCGGCCAAGGGGAAAGAGGCGACGCTTCAGGCGCACAAGCGCGGCGCGAATATCGTGTTCCAGGCAGCTGGCCCGTCGGGCCTGGGTGTTCTTGAGGCCGCGCGCGACGCGGGGTTCTACGCGATTGGAGTAGACATCGATC
Source organism: Bacillota bacterium (assembly GCA_035382325.1). Lineage (GTDB taxonomy): Bacteria > Bacillota > DTU025 > DTU025 > DTU025 > UBA5389. Next base: position 2,006 of record DAOTAC010000046.1, read on the forward strand.
AGTGCGACAGCCAGCCAGGTTTCATCATGGCGAGCATGCTCAAGCGAGTGGATAACGCAGTATATGACACGATCAAGCTCGCGGTAGAGGGTAAGCTCGCGAAGGGCACGGTCTTCCCGTACGGGGTTCGGGAGCGCGGCGTGGGGCTGTGCGAATGTAAGCATATGGAGGACGCTGTGCCGAAGGATGTCTTTGAGAAGCTTCGCGACATTGAAGCCAAGATCGCGCGGGGCGAGATTGTTGTGAACGAGTACACGCCCACGTCTAAGTGACTATCGGACCGGAGGAGAGAACAACCTGAGCAGATAACCTGAGGAGATACTCCATGAGTGGCGAGGCGTACGCCTCGCCACTTTCAGGGGGGCCACGCGATGGAACAGGCAGCAGTAAGGCTCAACAACATTACGAAACGGTTCGGCAAGCTCGCCGCGAATGACGATGTCACTATCGAGGTGCGCAGAGGAGAGATACATGCCATCGTGGGCGAAAACGGAGCCGGCAAGTCTACACTTATGAACGTGGTATATGGTCTAGTTTGGCCGGATGAAGGGAGCATATCCATCAATGGAGTCGAGCGGAGCATAAGGTGCCCGTCTGACGCCATTAACTTGGGAATCGGCATGGTCCATCAGCACATGATGCAGGTGGGCTCGTATTCTGTACTGGAAAACATCATCCTGGGTAGGGAACCTCGGACCAAGTGGGGGTCCACCGACCGAAAGTGCGCCCGTGCAGCCATCGCCCAGTTGTCGTCGGGATTCGGGCTAAATGTGGACATGGACCAACGCGTGTGTGACCTTCCGGTTGGGCTAAGGCAGAGAGTGGAGATAGTCAAACTACTGTACAGGGGTGCCGACATCATAGTTCTCGACGAACCTACAGCAGTACTAAGCCCTCAGGGGACGGAAGAGCTTCTTGCGGTGATGCGTAACCTGAGGTCGCAGGGCAAGACGATCCTCTTCATCTCGCACAAACTGCCTGAGGTGCTCTCAGTTGCGGATCGCATAAGCGTGATGCGAAAAGGCAAACTCGTGGCCACAGTCGAGTCTGGCGCAGCGACTGAGGAGAAGCTGGTGGAATTGATGATAGGCCACTGGCCCGCCAGAACCTCAGGCAGCGCACGGTCGGCCGCAGGCCAGGGCGTGCTGGGGGTTGAGGGATTGTGCGTTAGCGAGCCCGGCAGTGCCTCAGGCCTGCGCAACGTCCACCTTCAGGTTAGGGCGGGCGAGATCGTGGCCATCGCCGGAGTTGAAGGCAATGGGCAGCGGGAGCTTGCGGGCGCCATCATTGGGATAGCAAGGCCGACGAAAGGCAGGATGTTTTTGGACGGACAGGAGATCACACACTTGCCCGTGCGCGCGCGGCGTGAGCGGGGGATGGCTTTTGTGCCCGAGGACCGTGTCGATCTTGGCCTTGTTCTAAATGCCACGGTGACCGAAAACGCCATACTCGGGCCGGCCTATCGCACGAGCCCCGTGAGCAAAGGTTGGATCATGAACTGGAGCGCGGCCGACAGTGCTGCCCGACGGATTATCGATAGATATCGGGTAAAGATGTCGGGCCCGGCGAGAACAAGCGTCATGGGGTCGCTTTCCGGAGGCAATATGCAGAAACTGCTGGTGGGAAGGGAGCTCGCCGGCGATGTGAAGTGCATGGTGATATGTCAGCCCACTCGGGGACTGGACATTGGTGCGAAGGCTGGCATATACGATGCGTTGTTCGCCATGCGCGACGCAGGGTGTGCAATCCTCGCCGTCAGCACTGACCTGGACGAGATCTTCGAGATCGCAGATCGAGTAGTGGTCATGTATAAGGGTGAAATAGCCGCCGATCTTGCGCGCGCGGATAGCTCGCCTGAGGAAGTCGGGCTATACATGACGGGAGTCAGGAGTGATCGTGTTGGGCCGGGGTTCTGAGGCGTGGAATGACATGGCCACCTTCATTGTGGCCTTCGCTGTGGCCCTGCTCATGGGCGCCGTAGTGATAGCGGCCACGGGGTCTAGCCCGTGGGATGCGTACAGAGCGGCTCTGCGCGCTGCCGCCGGAAGCGGATACCGGTTTCTCAATACTCTATGCAATACTACTGTGCTAATAATGACAGGCATGGCGTGTTCGGTGGCGTTCAACTCGGGGATCCAGAATATCGGCGCGGAGGGCCAGCTGTACCTAGGGGCTTTCGCTGCTGCAATGGCCGGACTGATAAGGGGGATTCCAGCGTTTGTGCACGTGCCGCTGACGCTGGCCGTGGCCGCCTGCGCGGGGGCCGTATGGGCCTTGATGCCCGGGATCCTCAGGGCATCGAGGGGGACCAACGAAGTAGTAGTGACCCTGATGATGAACTACATTGCTGTGCTGCTATGCTCATATTTCGTAAACTACCCGTTCCGAAATGCGGCAGCTACATGGCCTGAGACTGCTATGATCGAGGCTTCGGCCCGCCTGCCGTATCTCCACCCGCTGAGTCGGTTCAACGGCTCATTTTTCGTAGCCCTTGCGTGCGTGGTCATGATCGTCTTCATCAATCGCAGGACCAGAACAGGGTATGAATGGCGGATGGTCGGCCTCAACGAGCGCGCATGCACTGTAGCAGGCATTGTGCCGGGCAAGGTCATGCTTCAGGCGATGATCGTGTCGGGAGCGATCGCGGGATTGGCAGGAGGGGCCGAAGTCATAGGCGTACGTCACAGGTTCATGGACGCCTTTTCGCCCGGATACGGGATGACAGGGGTGTTGATAGCGCTGGTGGCCAGGAACAACCCGGTCTCGGTGGCCCTTGTCGCGTTCATCTTCTCGCTTGTGAAGACGGGGGCCGGCGGAATGGAGCTCGTGGCGGACGTGCCCGCTGAACTGAGCGAGATTCTGCTCACACTGATCGTCTTCATGCTGGCCGCGCAGAGGAGTCTGCGCGGTACGTTGCGCGCTGCTAGGACGCAGCAGCATGCCGGGAGATGAGGAAATGGGTTGGGCAGTTGATGTAGCCGACCTGCTCGGCGCCACGTTTCGATTGGCCACGCCTGTCGTGCTCGCGGCCATCGGCGGATTGGTGTCGTTCCACGCAGGCATCATGAACGTCGCCATGGAAGGATTCATGCTAATATCGGCGTTTACGGCCGTTCTGGTAAGCTACTACGCTGGAGCGTGGGCGGGCGTACTCGTGGCGGTAGCCGTATGCCTGGCCTTTAGCGCCCTCTACGCATTGTTCGTCGTAGATCTGCAAAGCGACGGATTCGCGATAGGATTCGCGCTTAACATACTTGCTACCGGACTGACTATCTACCTAGTCAGGATACTCGGAACCGACATATTCAACTCACCCGAGATTCAGCCGCTCCCACACCTTGGGATCCGTGCTCTCGCCGCATCGCCTATCCTGAATGCCATCCTAAATGGGCATTCAGTGACTGTGTACGTCACTCCGGTTCTGGTATGGGCGATGTCTGCCGTACTCTACCGGACTCCGTTCGGAGCGCATCTGCGCGCCGCGGGAGAAGCGCCGGCGGCGCTCGCCGCATCCGGTGTGAGCCCGCGCAGGGTGAGATACGCTGCATCCCTAATATGCGGCGCTTTCTGCGGTATGGCAGGCGCGCATCTTTCGCTGGGGTACCTGACGCAGTTCATCAGGGACATGACTGCAGGGCGTGGGTTCATGGCCCTTGCCGCCATCTTGGTCGGCAGAGGACGCCCTGCGGCAACAGCGCTTGTGGGCCTGCTGTTCGCGGCGTCGGAGGCGATATCTATGAAGATTCAGGCGTACGCTGCTCCGCAGTTCGCTCTGATGCTGCCCTACGTAGTCACGATCATCGCCGTCACGTTCATGTCGGGCAAGCCGAAGAAGAACGTCTCTTCGGCGCCGGAGGAGACAGCGGAGACGGCAACCGAGTGAGGGTACGCGGGAGGCGCTTGCGGAGGCGGAGAAGGCGCTGGCCAGAGGGGATAGGCCTATCGGCGCCGTGATCGTCCACAACGGCTAGGTAGTGGCCAGGGGCTCGAATACCTTATCCACTGACTGTGTGTACTGTCCACACGTTTGGCTCGACATCCTCTCCGATATCGCGCGAACGGTCAATATCTACAGGCACGAGAGCGCCCTGAACAATGTACTTGCCCGTTTCCGGCTGGGCCTCACAGGCAGTATCAACGCGCGGTGCCCGTCTCGTCTGGCCAGGGAGATCATCTCCAGTAATATGGACGAGCTCAGCTCCCGGCCTCTGCACGCTGGGATAATCGCAGCCTGCAGGCCGCCGAGGGTGTTGGGCCGAGTGCCTTCCTCGGGAAGCTCCTCGAAAGGCCTATCCCACCACAACGGGATAGTGTTGGCGACGCCCACAATCTCGTCGTGGTGCATGTCTTTCGGTGCTCCTGCAGCAGATCCGGACGTTCGGCGATAGAGAATACCTGATACTCCATTGGATCACCCCATCTCTCGGCGCTAAGATCATGGTACACGGTCGCGCACCTGAATTATCCTCTGGTTCCGCGAGCCCCGGTAAGGCAGGCCCGGATCCGCGAGCGCCGAGATGAAGGGGCCGTCGATCAGGATATCGGTGGCCAGCAGCAGGTCGCGTACGCCGGGGGCGAGGGAGTCGACGAGATGCTCCCTTGTATACCCTGTGTAGGTCATGACTGATAGTCCTCTGCGGCGGGCTTTGCGGGCCAGGCGGGCGAATCCGGGCGCCTGGGCGAAGGGCTCGCCGCCGCTCAGGGTGATGCCGCTCAGTATAGGGTTCGCCTCTACGCGAAGCAGGATCTGCTCGATACTGACCTCGGTACCTCCATCGAAGTCCCATGTGTGCGGATTGTGGCACCCCCGGCACCGATGCGGGCACCCCTGAGCAAACACAACCAGTCTCACACCGGGCCCATCCACTACGCTCTCGTCCACGATGCCAGCTAGCTTTACGGTCATGGGCATGGCGTCTGTCATCGTCTTTCTGCTCCCCGCTTGTGCGCCCCAGTCCTGGCGCCCTCGGCATCCCTCATGTGCGCCGCCCTGTCGGCGAGTTCAGCGCGCTTGGCGTCATTGAACCTGTCTACGGTGGACAGATACCCGGTGATTCGCCTCACGCGTCTGATCGACCCCGACTGGCACGCCGGGCAGACTGACTCGATGACCCCGGAGTAGCCGCATGCGAGGCACTCGTCTATCGGGAAGTTGATGCCGCCGTATCCCAGGTCCGCGCGCACCATGGCACGGACAATGCTCTCGACGGCTTCCACATTGTGCAGCGGCGGGGAGGCGAGCTCCACGTAGGAGATGTGGCCAGCATTGGTCAGGCTGTGATACTTGCCCTCGCGTGCGAGTTTATCGTAGATCGACATGTGGGCACCCACCGGCACATGGAAACTGTTCGTGTAGTAGGCGCGGTCAGTGACACCCCGGATCGTGCCGAACCTCTCTCGATCGATGGCGACGAACCTTCCGGATAGGCCTTCAGCCGGCGTCGCCAGCAGTGTGAAGTTGAGGTCGTGCGCGTCAGCGTATTCGTCGACGCGGTTGCGCATGAACCTGACGATCTCGTAGCCCAACACGCCTGCTTCGTCACTGGCAGCGATGCCGAACCCGACGCCGCTCCCGGGGCTGACCTCGGCGCTCTTGCCGCGCCCAGCTCCGCGCAGGACGGTCAGGGTTTCGGCCAGTCCGATGAATCCGATGGACAGAGTGCCGTGCTTGATCGCCGGCGCGATGTCATCGTCGGCGCACAGTTCTTCCGAGCCCATGTAGATGTGCTGACCCATGAGGAAGGGCATATCACGCACTCTGAGACGGGATTGCACGTTGCATCTGTGTAGTAGCTGCCTGGCCGCCAGGTCCATACAGCGGCCGAGCAGGATGAAAAAGCGGTCTTCGTTGCCTCCGGCTCGCAGGGCGAGTCGCGGCAAGTTCACTGAAGTGAAGGAAAGGTTGCCTCGTCCGGCGCTCACGGCGGCGCCGTGCCTGTTCGCGATTACTCGCGTTCTGCATCCCATGTAGGAGACCTCCGAACCGTAGGGCGCGTTGAATGAGGAATCCATGAAGCTGAACGTCGGGTTCATGCGCCTTGCCGCCACGCGGCACGCGAGCAGGAAGAGATCGTAGTTCGGATCGCCCGGGCTCGCGTTGACGCCTGCCTTGACTCTGAAGATGATGTTGGGAAAGACGGGCGTCTCGCCTCTGCCGAGTCCTGCTTCGTAGGCCTCTAGCAGACACTTGGATGTGAGCCTGCCTTCTTGGGAAGTGTCGCAGCCCAGGTTGAGGCTGGAGAATGGCACCTGAGCGCCTGCCCTGCTGTGCATGGAGTTGAGGTTGAACACCAGCGCCTCCATGGCCTGGTAGACCTCGTCTTCTGAGCGTCCTTCCATGTACGGGGCCATGTCGGCGTCGAAAAATGGAAACGACTGTCCTCCATGCATATCGTTCTGACAGCTCTGTATGATGATTGCAGCCAGAGCAGCGGCGGACGCTGGACGTTTGGGCGGGCGCACATAGCCGTGACCGGTGTTGAAACCATCCGCAAGCAGCCTGCCCAGGGGTATCTGCACGCAAGTCAGGGTCTTGCCGTAGAAATCGAGGTCGTGTATGTGGATGTCTCCGTCCTGGTGCGCCCGGGAGATGTCGGCGGGGATCACCTGAGTGAGGTAGTACTCCTTGCTTGCTTCAGATGCGATCTGAAGCACTTTGGCAGACGGGGAATTGCCTATGTTGGCGTTTTCCCTGCTGGTCTCCTTGAGGATTTCTGCGATGGAGTCCATCAGATTGGGCGGGGAAGACTTGCCGAGAACGTGCGCACGCGCGGGCGAATGCGCCGCGTAGGCATGGGAAGCTGGGCAAGTTGGGCGAATCGAGCGAGCTGGGCGAGTTGAGTGAATGGGGTAGTAACGACGTGCAACAGCCATGGTCAGGCCTCCCTTTCTCCACGAAGGTGGCTTGCATCCCCCGAAGGCAGGTCTCCTGGCTGCCGGATCATCGCATGTGCGCGTCTTCCCCCTGAATAAGCAGGAGTGACTTGCGGCGTGCGTCCATACTTCCCGGTTACAGTGGCGGGACCGCGGGCTTGGCAGGCGACACAACACCCGATGGTGCGTACTCGCCCGCTGCCTCTTCCCTATTCTCCCTCATACGAGGGCACCTGGCAGGGGTCGCCTATTTGGTCTTGACCATCTCGAATGCGGCTAGAGTATAGGTCGTCGCGCCGCGATCGGGATGTGTAGTTACAATATAACACAACGAGCGGCAGTGAGTAAGCTCACCTGGGTGCGCGGGTGGGTGCATCGCACCTTCGACGCGCACAAGAGTGCCTATCTCCACGCGATGTAATCGCCCGGCGTCAACACGGGTTTGCCATCGACTCCGCACACTGACCTGACTGGAGTTCCGTCGCGGCGTATGATGCCTATTCCGAAGAGGAAGGATCCGACGCTTCTGTCGGTCCCGGACGGGTCGTAGATATCCTGCTTTAGCAGGCCGCGTTCGCCCGCGGCGTGGATGAGGAAGGCGATATGCAGTCCATCCGGCGACCATGTGGGCCAGCTGCCGTCGGAGTAGGTGAGTTGCCGCTTGTTTCTTCCATCGATGTTGATGGTCCAGATAGAACTGATTGAAGACTTGTGCACGTAGGCGATGGTGGCGCCGTCCGGGCTTACGGCCGGATAGCGCAGCGAGGCGCCGCTTTTCGGGTCTGCGGATACGAGCGTCGTGCTGCCGTGGGGGGCGAGGACGTAGATGCTATACACGTTGCCCAGAACGAACGAATACAGCTCTTCCCCTGTGCCTGGGATCCACTTCAGCGTTGACGACGATGTAGAAACACCTTCGGGCAATTCGCCTACCCAGGGGCGCTCATCGAGGCGGTCGATGTGGGTGAGGCAGACCGCGGTGCGATAGCTACGATTCCTCTTTACGTACGCAATCGTGTCGTTGGAGACAAATGTTGGCGAACCGTACTTCTCTGACTCCTCCGGATCGCCGAGCCTCACGTCTATGCCGCTATCCAGGTGGTAGACGTGCAACTGCTCTCTGCGATCTACGTAGGCCAGGGTCTTCCGGTCCGGAGAGATCTCAATGGACGAACCGGAAAACGGAAGGATCTGCACCGTTCCTGTGGAGATGTCCACCATGCTGGTCTCGCCTGATTTGGTGGAGCAGCAGATAATCGACCCGGCGGGAGCAACTTCGGCGATGTCGGCAGTCGACGAAACTTCCATTGGGCCTGGCGCCTGTGTTGCAGAGATTGTTCGTATCGTGGGCATAACCGTCAGTGCAAGGCAAAGTACGTGGAGGACAAGACGAGCGTTTCTACGCGTGATCATGTGTGGATCGCCTCCGAAGAGAGAATGCGCCCTTTCCGGTGTCGATGCTCAACTGCGACCGGCTACAGTATGCGGATTCCTGTCTCCATAATCTCGCGTGCTATCGGGTTGTTCTCGGTGAAGTCCGAGGTTAGGAACGGATGCGGTTCGATGCGCGTGTCTACCTCCCGACGCAGTCTCATCAGTGCAAAAGTGTCTTCTATCATGTCTCCAGTCAGATCATCAGATACCACCGCAATGTCGATATCGCTGTCATCGCCATATTTGCCTGTGGCGTAGGAACCGAAAACATAGAGACTACGAAGAGTCAGCTCCCGACGCAGCACTTCGGCATACCTACGTCCGATGCTCATCAGCGCTTCTTGAGTAACTCTGTCAGCCATGCCCACAGCTCCTCGATCTCCGCCATGCGTTCGGCGGTGTACTCCCGAGTGCACTTGCGGTAGAACGACTGCTGGTAGTCCGGATAGCGGGCGGCAACGTTGAACGTCGTAGTCAGATCCAACAGGTCCTTCTGCCGCTGGGTCATTCCGATTCCACTCTTCTCCGCTAGTAGCAGTAAGTCATGAGAACGAGGAACACTTGTTCCCTCGGGTTGGCACGCGATAAGTACGGCCTTCAGCAATTTCTCGATGACCAAATGCCCCATGAGCAGCGACCAATGATAATCGCCGCTATCATAGAGATGCTTTACGGTCTGGTAGTCTCGATTGGCCGTATCCAGCCAGTAGGCCACCAGCTCGTCCTTCTGCATTCGGATCACCCCCTCGAGTGCACATTATATCTCACGTTCCGCATGTAACCCACATTCAGCCCCCCGAGGGGTGCGTGTAACGACTGTTGCTTTCGGTGTCGCAGATAACCCGCATTCAGGCGTGCAATCTCGCCAGGTCCACAGCTGTGGCTCAGGGATATACCCCCGGGGGTATCCGCCCGGAGATACGGTCACTTTTCGACAATACTTTCGGCGAAAAACGCAATTCCTGAGTACATCGATTTGGGCCGGGGGCCCCGGGGGGCCAATCGGCCCCGCAAAAGGAGCCCTCGGGGGTCGATATCGCCGATTTATTGGCGAAACGATGGCACTACACGCCATTACCTGCGCGCCGTTACCAAATGAAGCCATGATGTGGTAGATTATGTCGGCCTGCCCGCCTGCTCCACCGCCTAAGCCCGTCGGATACCCCCCGATTTTCGTGGTTAGGAGGCCGTCCGGCGGTCCTCTGA
>DAOTAC010000047.1:0-11480 GCA_035382325.1 Bacillota bacterium
CGCTACACCTCGACCTCGCGCCCATATGAGGCACACCCATAGTATAGAGCATGGGTCTACGCCTGTCAAACGCTTTCCGGACCCCTCTCGGGACCCATTTCCGGACCATTTCCGGACCATTTCCGGGTGGCTTCGGGGCTCTTTCCAGGTGGTTCGAGCGCCGAACTCGCAGATATGGCGCTCGGGCCTTCCGACACTTTCCATGAAGCCCTGTTATACAGGGCGTTCTCGCTACGCCCGTACGCCAAGCCGTGTTGGCCAGCTAATGAACGCCTCGCGATCCATGGTAGGCAACATATACTGGAAGGGATTCGAGTCTTGCTGATTGGCCGAACACCTTGCGTCGGGCAGGCCTTTCAGCGAAACCGCGTCTAGCAAGGAGTCCTCTCACCTGTAACAATACTGTACGGTTTGTGCTCCAACCTGCTCAGGAAGTGCCCGGTTTTCACCGGGAGCAGGCAAAACTCGGGAGTTTTTGGCATTTCGTGGAGGCTCTGCGGGCGCCTGGGGCCTTCTCGGGCATATTCGAGGGATAGAGTCATGTTACCGGATTATGTAAAACGCCTCTGCCAGAGCATTCAGCGGCGACGTGATTACAGGAAAAGACCGAGCCCCTGCCGTCGCGAATTCAGACAGTTATCACCTGCCAAACCAGGCAGGATCTGAACAGGATGCTCGAAAAGCCAGCTCAAAAATGGACAGGATGCCCCAGAACCCCGATAGCCCACCACAGGAGATCGTCACGCCCAGGAACACCCATGGACATGGGTAATGTGCAGGCCTACCTGGCCTTTTGTCATGTGTTCGGTTTTGGAACAGGTTTTCGCGGATGTGTCGCGAATCCGAACAATGGTTGGTTCATAACGGAACGTATACCCGTATAAAAGCGGAGGATGGAATGATTCGGTGACCGCCACGGTAGGCAATGGGATGATATGGCTGCTACAGGGGTCAGGATGCTAGTATATGACATCGTTAGTCAGCGCCAATGGGATTATATGTTGCGCCTACTTCGCCTGAGGCGTCTTATGCGTCTATGCGTCCGATCATGCACCACCCATTGTTCGTTTTGGAGACACATCGCCAAAAACGTGTTCGGAAACGGGACACCGAGATTTTCCCATCAGCCCTATGGTCTGCCGCTACGCTTTTCCTACTGCCAGACTTCGCTTCGCGTCGTCTATGACCGAAAGCCCGCGTCCCCATGGGGACGGGTTCATTTCACTTCTGGTGGGGTGCCTGGGCATCGTTTCTCGCCTAAGGCCTGCACAAAACGTGTTTTCCCATCGAGGCCCTGCATCACACTGTTCCGCCGGATGACCTGGCCTCAGCCTCGACAGTGGTGCGATCCGAGGGTGCAGAGGAGGGCAGGGGAGGGCAGTCAGGAAAATCGGCGGGGACAGCAAGGAATTCGATGCATGTGGCATAATTGATACAGGTAGTGGGGGGAGACGTACCGTGGATGAGGAAAAGCAACTGCAGTTGTTCGATAGCTTCGTGAATGATGCAGTGGATGACGAGCGTAAAAGGCCCGTGAGCTGGCACCGCGATCATGAACCGATTCCGGAACCGACTCTGCGGCGAGCCTTGTGGCCTGAGACTGATCGCCGCGACGACTTACCTGATCTGGAGGCCGTGGCTCAAGCGGCGCGTGACTGCCGCCGGTGCAAGCTAGGTGGTATGCGCAAAAATGCGGTTCCGGGTGAAGGCAACCCTCATGCCCGAATAATGTGGATCGGCGAAGGTCCGGGCGCTGATGAGGACGAGCAGGGTAGGCCTTTTGTCGGAGCGGCGGGCCGCATGCTCGATAGGCTCATCAAGGCCATGGGCCTTGTGCGAGAGGAGATGTTCATAGGCAACGTAGTGAAATGCCGGCCTCCTCATAACCGTGAGCCGGAACCGGACGAGGTGCGTGCCTGCCTTCCATATCTTGCGCGTCAGATCGAGCTCATCAGGCCGGAGATCATCGTTATTTTGGGCGCCACTGCACTTAAGGCGCTGATAGATCCGAGGGCGTACATAACCCGCATGCACGGAAGGTGGATTGAGCGCGGCGGAATCATGATCATGCCGACGTTCCATCCTGCTGCGCTCCTTAGGGAGCCTGCCAAGAAGCATGATGTGTGGGCAGATATGCAGCAGGTTCTTGAGCAGATGAGATGATGGCCTCGGCCTGAGAGACGAATATCCCGAGGAGCAGACTAATAGTCTTCCAGTGGAGGCATGCTACCGAGGAGGTGCGCAGTGCATGAAGGCCGGCTCTCCCAGGCGAGAGAGCGACCGCGCACAGAGCCCCATCTGGAAGCTGGTTGTGCTCGGTTGCGGGGTCAGTTTCCTCGCTACGCTGGTGCTCTCGGCAATTGGAGGCGTGCTCACAACCGTGTTTACCTTCAGCCCCGCCACAATCGAAACTGCCATACCCGTCATAGGATATCTTAGCGCCGGGATCGGCGGCCTATATGTGGGCAGAAAGACGGGGGAAAGAGGAGGGAGGAACGGCCTCATAGTCGGCCTGGCCTATCTTGGGTTCGTCCTCCTAGTGTCGGCGGCAGTCATACGTGAGCCGATGAGCATGGCGTCTGTGCTGACGCGAGGTGCGTCAATCGTGATCTTGTCTACACTTGGGGGGATAATCGGCGTTAATCTGTGAGTACGCTACGCGCATCAATGCTTCGACGATAGTCGAGGACGTCAGAGAGGGCGGCCGGTAGTTGCAGGCCGCCCTCGTCCGTTTCAATGCGGGCATACACTTCGGCAGAAGGAATCCGCGCATCGACAGCGAACAAGTACCCAACCGACAGGCGGTACGTTCCGATAAAAAACGACGGGGGGAATGGTAAAATGATACACCTGGCGCGTGAGGACGTTCTGCGAGGGCTTGAGCGGTTTCGCAGTATCGCAAAGCAGGACTTCCTTGCGAGCAACCTCACGGACAATCCAGAGTTCTGGGCGGCTCAAGCGGCGGCGCGAAGGGAACAATACGATAGGCTGATCGAGGCGATACAGGGGTCCGGTGTGCCTGGGGCAGTGGACAAGGCAATGGAATGGTACAACGAGCTTCCACCACTCTATGAGGAACCCGAGTTCAGTCAGCCAGATACGCGCGGCAGGAAACAAGCTCTTGAGGTCTTCTTTAAGGCCGTTGGGATAGATCGCAGAACAATACGGGATGCCCGGGATCAGAAAGCGGCGCGTATGTAGACGCGTCTTTTTGTTTTTGGGCCCCGACAATGACAAGTTGAACGTACGGAAACGCCGGGCGGTTACTCTACCACCCGGCGTCTGGTATTCTTGTGCTCAGTGGATCTTTCGTACCAGGCCGATTACCTTTCCGAGGATAGCCACGCAGTCGCTGACTATCGGTTCATAGGCGGGATTATCCGGTTCCAGCCTTACCCTGCCGTCTGCGCGGAACAGCCGTTTGACAGTGGCCTCGTCATCAATCATGGCTACGACGATCTCGCCGTTGGCTGCCGCTTGCTGCTTCCGCACGATCACGTAATCGCCGTCGAGAATGCCGGCGCCTACCATGCTGTCGCCCGACACCCTGAGCATGAAGGACTCCGCTTCGCCCGCTAGGGAGCGGGGAAGAGGGAAGTAGTCGTCGACGTTTTCAACGGCCAGGATGGGTTGGCCTGCCGTTACACGCCCCACAATGGGCACATTCATTATCTCTCTCGTGGGAGGAGGAAGTTGGTCAGGCCCCAGCAGGACCTCGATGGCTCGCGGTTTGGCCGGGTCGCGCCGGATGTAGCCCTTGCGCTCTAAGGATGATAGGTAACCATGCACTGTGGAGCTGGACCTGAGGCCTACCGCCTCGCCGATCTCCCTGACTGACGGCGGGTATCCACGGACTTTTAGTTCACGGGCAATGTACTCGAGAACCTGCTTCTCCCTGGCGCCAAGTGACGACAAGGCGACCAACTCCTTTCTGCCAAGCACAGTATACCATAGGCTGCATACTCCTGCAAACATGCGTTCGCGAACGGCTGTTCGTCCGGCGCTTGACACGGAACATATGTTCTGTTATGCTGGGTCTACCGATAGAACATATGTTTGCCAGGAGGGACCACTATGCAGCCAAGCCACCCTGGTTCAGCAAGCGTCACCAGTCGCCGCGCCGCCTATCGGCGCAGGCTCCATCGAGGTGCTCTGTGCATCTCAACACTTCTTCGAGTGTCGGTTGCCGGGCTCCTGATTGGGATCGTGGCATCGGTCATCGTTTGGGGCCTGTCGGAGACAGCCCCGTCTGCGCAATCGGCTGAGCCCGAGCAGTACATCGTGGTTACGGTTCAGCCAGGCGACACCTTGTGGGGTATTGCGCGCCGAGTCAGCGAAGGCACAAGCGACCTGCGCGTGCTAACAAACCGAATAAAGAAGCTCAATTCGCTCGACTCCGCGATGTTGCTACCGGGGCAGAGCCTTACTGTGCCGATTGGCCTGTGACGCACCGCCTCACCGGGGCTCGTCGGGGTTAATAGGGGTTCATAAAGAGAACGTCGCATAATACACATTATGTTAACTTAGTTATGTGTCACAGGCGCCGGAACGTGCATGGACCTATAACATAGACAAGCGGAAAACATATAGGGATATGAAGAACATGTGGAGATGTAGAGATGTAGAGATGCGCAGCTGGCCTACAGCGGCTGGCATGACGGGCATATGTATGACGATGTCGATCCTGTCTTGATTTTGCGTATCGTTGCGCCACAAACGGTGCAAGGCCGGCCGTCGGCATAGCCCACTAACCAGTGCTCTGCTGTATAGCCTCCAGGATGACCGTAGAAGTCCTTTTCGTAGTAGGCGCCTCCCATCACTATGGCAGTGCCCAAAACGTCGCGTACAGAGGCGTACAGCGCGTCGATTTCTGCATCGCTCAAGCCGGGAATCGGCCTTCTGGGATGGATCCGGGCGCGAAACAGGATGTCGTGGACGTAGGCGTTTCCGATGCCGGATACGTGGCGCTGATCGAGCAGAAAAGGCTTGATCATCCCGTGCCCGCGGCGAACGAGGCGCCTGAAGTCATCAGCGGTGAATTTTGGGTCGAGGGGCGACGGTCCTAGGTCGCGCGTCATGGCGTGCGCCTGCAACTCGTCGTTGAGTACAAGGTGCACGTAGCCGAACCACCAGAACCTGATGGTGAAACCAGTGCCGTCCTCAAGGTCCAGTCGAAACTGGTATTTGGGCGGCATAGGACCTCCGGGCACGAACCGGACCATGTCGGCCCCCATCCCCAAGTTGATCAGCAGAGTGCAACCGTTCTCAGCCGGCATGAAGAGCCATTTCCCTTTGCTTGTAGTCTCCCCCACCCTCCTGCCAGATAATGTTACGTCAAGCCGGCTGGGCTCGACGTTCGAGCATTTGGGCTGAAAGCATTCGACGCGCGAGATACGTTTGCCCGTCAGCTCTCGTCTCATTTGACTTGCTAGTATGGTGAGTTCGGGGAGCTCAGGCATGGGATACACCTCCAGGCTCTATAGGAAACGGCGCCGCGTGCGCGGCCGACTGTAGGCTCAGTGCCCACAGGTGCTGCATGATCCGCCGCTGCAAGAACCGCATGAGCTGCCGCTCGATGATGAAGCAAAGGTCGATCCGCTCTTGAACCCAAAGGACGAGAGCAGTTTGTCCACTTGTTCACTTCCACAGTCGGGGCACTTCACCTTTTCGCAACAGCCGATCACGAGTTCCTCGAACTTGCGGCTGCACTGCTTGCACTTGTATTCGAATATGGGCATGATGATCCTCTCCTTACTCAACTCAATCATATCAGGCCAAGTAACGACTCCATCATCTGAGCGTTGGTCGCGGCTTGCCCTGCGTGGCAGTTGTTGAAAAACACGAAAGCGTGTTCGGTGCTGTGCTCGAGGTCGCGTATTTTCGGTATCCACTCATTCAGCTCATCCTGTGTGTACAGGTAGTTGTAACGTTCAGAGGCCTCAGTATGGTTCCACCACGACTTGGCGTTTCTGCCGTGGAACCTGACGTACGCAATGGGCGAGGTGTACACGGCAAGCGGCGGAAAGAGCCCGCGCAGCCTGGGTTCGTCTACACAACAGAAGCCAAGGCCCGCGACTTTCAGGGCTTCCAAAGTGGCCTGCGACACCCACTCGACGTTGCGGTACTCCACCACAATGGGCCAGTCCGGGAGGAACTCCGGCAGTCTTTGCACATACGCCTCGTTCTTCGCTGTGCGCTTGAAACCCCATGGGAACTGGCACAGGACGCACCCTAGCTTGCCCTGGTCCGCCATAGGCTGCATGGCCGCTCGAAACTTGTCAAAGTCCTGCCTGACTTGAACTTCATCATCAGCCACCTTGTGCGTCATGCTGCTGTGGGCTTTGACGCAGAACGTGAATCCTTCGGGGGTCTTGCGGCACAGCCCTTCTATGGTGCGGACGCCCGGCATCTGATAGTAGGTGAAGTTCAGCTCGACGGTGGAAAAGCGGGTCGCGTAGTAGGCTAACATGTCACTGTCGGCCATGCTGTCGGGGTAGAACACTCCCCGCCAATCCTTGTAGCTGAACCCTGAAGTGCCCACATGTATCATTCAGCTCACCCCCTGGTCGCGTCAGCGTCAGCGCGAGGTCTGCTGCGCTCCGGCAGTGCCGAACATCAGCCGGAACACAAGTTCCGTGAAGCCGTCTTTGAACGAGAGCTCCTCGGGTGGCGACGAGAATAGGCGCACATCCGCGACTTCATCTTCATCAGCAGGCGACCCGAACGAGGCCAGGTCGGCTGCGTACACGATCCCGCGCGATGGGCCCGGCAGCAGCGTGTTCCACACTGTCACCGTATACCAGCACAGCGTACGCAACTCGCCGAGGCAGGCTCCTGCCTCCTCAGCCGCTTCCCTTCTCCCGGCCTGCTCAGGGCTTTCGCCTGCGAGTATCCTTCCGCCCGGGAACTCCCACCCCGATCTGCGCAGACTGTGCACGAGCAGCAACGACCGGTTCATCATCGGCACTACGATTACGCTGTCCGGCTCTGGCCATTCCGAAGCGGGTGGAGGATCGCCGAACCAGAGCACTGTATGCACTCCTGGGCCATCTAGGCAAACTCGGGACTGACCACCCGGTGGATTACTCCAGTTCCCTACCGCGGCTCACACCTTTCCTCCCCAATCGATCAGTGATGCTGTCGAGCACGCGATCGAGCTTGCCTCGGGGCGATTCGAACAGCGACAGCTGCCTACATTCGGTCAGCCCTGACACCGAGACTCCGATTAGCCTGACAGCCATACGCATGTCGAGTTCCCGCAGGAGCTCGCAGGCGATGTTGTAGATATCGTCATCGCTGTCAAAGGACTCACTCACGCTTTTCGCCCGCGTTATCTGGTCAAAATCGGCGAACTTCACCTTAAGAGTGACGGTTCGGGCTAGCTTTCCCCCTGCGCGAAGCCTTTTGCCGACGCGCTGTGCATGCCTGGCCAGGCATGCACATAGGTCGTCGATGTCATCTACGTCTGAGTCGAAGGTGGACTCTGAGCCGTAGGACTTGCACTCTTCGTCGGTCACCACGGGGTCGTCGTCTATGCCTCTAGCGAGGTCATAGATGAGCATTCCCCACTTGCCGAAGCGCTCAGCAAGCCACTGGGCAGGCCATGCGCGAAGATCCGACACCGTAGTGATGCCGTACCTGGCCAGCTCCTGCTCTCCCCTTTCCCCCACTCCCCACAGCTCTCGCACAGGCAGGGGCGCCAGGAGGTCGCCGACCTCATCGGCCGTTATCACCAACAACCCGTCTGGCTTTGACTTCGACGAGGCCAGCTTGGCCAGAAACTTGTTGGGAGCAATGCCGCATGACGCGGTCAGCCCTGTCTTCTCCCGTATTTGCTGCTTGATCGAGAGGCCCATAGCCTGGGCGTTATTGTAGAAGTGTTCGCACCCCGTCATGTCGAGGAAAGCCTCGTCAATCGAGATCTGCTGGATTCTGGGAGTGAACTCGGCTAGGCACTCCATGATCTGCTGCGACACGTCCGTGTATCTTCTCATGTTGCCCGTGACGAACAGTGCATCTGGGCATAGCCGCGCTGCCTGCGAAATAGGCATCGCCGATCTCACGCCGTACTTCCGCGCCTCATAAGAGCATGTCGATACGACCGCGCGTGGCGAGTCGCGCTGCCCTCCGACGATCAGGGGTTTGCCTCGGTACTCAGGGTGGTCCAGGGCTTCAACTGCGGCGAAAAAGCAGTCCATATCGATGTGAGCTATCGTCCGCAACTTGGGGTTCACCTCTTGGATCGCCCACCTGCCTGCCCGACCGGCGCTCAGTCTTTCTTGATTATGGTAACCAGCGACCCGTTCTTCAGGGACGCCGCGTTGGCCTCATCCGTGTCGACGTGCATTTCCCAGGTGAATGTGGGATGCACACGCACCAGCACTTCATCGAAGATCAGTGCTCGCTCGCCCGGAGCCCGGACCATGACTACATCGCGGTCGCAAACCCCGAGCTTCTCCGCTTCCTCAGGGGTCATGTGAATGTGCCGTTTGGCCAGAATGACTCCTGTTGATATCGTGACTTCGCCCTTGGGGCCGACGATCTTTATGGACTCAGATCCGTCCAGGTCGCCTGAATCCTTGACCGGCGGATTGAGCCCCAGTTGGAAGCAGTCGGTGCGTGATACCTCCACCTGGGTGCGCTTGCGGCACGGGCCCAGTATCCGAACGTTGGCCATAGCTGCCTTGGGGCCGACAAGCGTGACGGTCTCTTCCGCTGCAAACTGACCCTTCTGGCTTAGGTCCTTCTTCACTCGGAGCTGGTATCCCTTTCCGAAAAGGGCCTCGAGATCGTCCTGTGTGACGTGAAGGTGACGATTGGATACTCCTACCGGAACGACGGTGTCCGACATGACTGCGCCTCCTGTTCTATACAATACAAGGCTATGATGCCACGATTACATGATAGCCCTTGAGGCTGCGCTTGACAACCGAAGACGGCGACTGTAGAATCGAGGTAGTCGGATGATCCGGCGCGTGCAGGGGAGTAGCTCAACTGGTAGAGCATCGGTCTCCAAAACCGAGGGTTGCGGGTTCGAGTCCTGTCTCCCCTGCCATTCTTTCCTCCAGAAAGTGAACAAGCCACCTCGGCCCAGCCGGGCAAGGTGGCTTTATGCTTTGCACATGACTCTATCTCGCCATGCTTCTTCTCGGTTTGCCGTTACGCTAGTCCGATGAGCTTCCTTGCCTCATCGGGCGTAGCCACCTCTCTGCCGAGTTCGCGTGAGATCCTGGCTACGCGCTCCACCAGCTGGGCATTGCTATCCGCCAGGACCCCGCGGGAATAGTAGATGTTGTCTTCAAAGCCCACGCGAACATTTCCGCCAAGGACTATCGCAACTGCAGCAAGCTGCAGCTCTGCCCTGCCGATGCCGGCAACCTGCCACTGGGCGCCTGCCGGCAGGCTCGCGACGCAGTGCATCAGGTCCGGAACTGTGCCGGGTATGCCGCCGGGCACGCCCATGACAAAATCGAAGTAAAGCGGTTCGTCCACTAATCCCTTCTTGACCAGCCGCAATGCGTTGGCCATATGTCCGGCATCGAAGCACTCGATCTCCGGTTTCACGCCCTCCTTCTTCATGCGGGAGGCCAGAAACTCAATCGCACTGGGCTCGTTCATGAACACATCGTCGCCGAAGTTCACGGTGCCAGTGGTCAGCGTGGCCATCTCGGGCCTGAGGGAGAGTGGTTCAGCCCGCAGCTCTATGGGCGTTCCAACAGCGCCTCCCGTGGAGATCTGGCAGATCACGTCTGTGCGCTTCTTGATCTGCGTAATGACTTCGCGGAACACGGCAACATCCTGCGTGGGCATGCCTTTCGCGTCCCTCACGTGCAGATGAACGATGGACGCGCCTGCTTCCCTGGCTGCCGCGGCCGCCTCGGCTATCTCCGTCGGCGAGACCGGCAGATGCGGCATCTGTTCACGCGTGAGTTCAGCGCCGACCAGAGCGGCTGTTATGATCAACTTGTCCACTCGTCAGTCTCCCTTCCTTCGCTGCTTGTCTTTGGGCACAACACACGTGCCTGTTGCCCGGGCGACCAAAACGGGCTCTTCGAGCACATAGGCTCGAGACGGGTCGGTCTCGTCTCGTCCGGCCTCAATGACCTTGAAAGCCTCAAACGAAATGGCACGCGAGGTGTTGCCGGCGCGCGTGATGCGCCCGCGAGCCTCGATGTAGTCACCTGCGAACACCGGTGCTCGAAACTCCACCATGTCGTAAGCCAAAAACAGCCCCTCGTCGCCGTCGTGCCTGATCAAGAGCTCGGTGGCGATATCCCCGAACAACTGCATCATCCTGGCTCCGTCCACCAGGTCGCCTCCGTAATGGGCATCTGCCTGGCTCATTCTCACCCTGATGAGGACGTCTTCCATCATATTCTGTACCGCCTCCTTTCTATCGTTCCTCGCCCAGGTCCGGGCTGGTTCTATGCTCCTTCCTGATCAGCTCCTGAGCGATGTAGGCCGCAACATGCGACGGCAGTGTTCCGGGGCCGAAACCGGCATCGTAGCCCAACTCAAGAGCAAGTTCATGCGTGATCCGAGGCCCGCCCGCAACTAGTATCACGTCGTCGCGGATGCCCTCCGCTTCCAGAAGGTCCACTAGTCGCGTCATGTTGGATATGTGAACGTTCTTCTGCGTTACTATCTGTGACACCAAAATGGCGTCAGCGTCGGTCTCGATCGCCTTCGCCACCAGCGTTTCGTTGGGCACCTGCGCGCCGAGGTTGTGGGCGCGAAACCACGGATATCTTTCCAGCCCGTACTCGCCGGCGTACCCCTTCATGTTGATTATTGCATCGATGCCCACCGTGTGCGCATCGGACCCGGTGCACGCGGCCACTACGGTGATCTTCCGGCCTAGTCTGTCGCGGATTAGGTCGTTAATCTTGAAGAAATCCATCTGTTCCACCTGGACCTTCGGCACCCTCAGCGAAGTCACGTCCACCGAGTGGGTGCACTTGCCGTATACCACGAAATACGTAAACTGTCCTCCGAGGTCATGCGAACTGACCACATCCACGCTCTCAAGGCCCATCTTGATCACGAGCTGGCGGGCTGCCTCCTTAGCCTCCGGCCCGTACCTAATGGGAAGGGTGAAGCCTAGCTGAACCCTTCCGTCGTCCAGAGTGTCGCCGTAAGGCCTCACACTTTTCAGGTCCACTTGCGGCATGGCGCTCACCTCCTGCTCGGATCGGCGGAGGCCGCGAGCCCTAGCTGCTCTGACATGGCCTCCTCGAATGGATTCCAGTATGTGTCCGACCTTGCCACGACTCCGTCCAGCCCTCGTCCGCCGTCCGCCGTTCGCGCGATCCCTGCGAAAACGCCCTCGCCCATGGCTTCCATCAGGCCCAGGTCGCGTACGTACTCGAGCATGCGGACCGTATCGCCAAGCACCTGCTCCGCCCGTTGCCGGATGATGCCCCCCGGCTTAAAGACGATGTCTTCGCCCCGGTGTCTCGCGTTGTTGAACACGTACTTGG
>DAOTAC010000048.1:0-11359 GCA_035382325.1 Bacillota bacterium
ATGGCTGCAGGCATAGTGGCCGGCTACCTCAAAAACGCCCCCAGCGTTGAGGATGTCGATGTCGAAGCTCGCCGGGTTCTGCCAACGGTGGTATATGACGTGAACGGCAATGTCGTGACCAAGCTGAAGATCGAGGATCGTCAGTGGGTACGGCTGGCCGATATCCCGCAGCATCTCATCGATGCCGTAATAGCCGTAGAAGACCACAGGTTCTACGAACACCACGGTATCAGCGTTCGCAGGATCCTGGGCGCACTGTGGTACGACATTCGTCACCTATCCGATGATCAGGGCGGTAGCACCATCACTGCGCAATTGGCCAGGAATGTATTTCTCTCTCACGAAAAGACCATCAGCCGCAAGATCTGGGAGGCGCTCTACGCTTTCCAGCTTGAGCGGAGGTACACAAAAGACGAGATACTGGAGTTCTACCTCAATTGGGTGTACTTCGGTCATGGCACTTACGGCGTTCAGGCAGCATCCAACCTGTTCTTCGGCAAACCCGTCGACCAGCTGACTCTGGGCGAAGCAACGCTCCTAGCCGGCATTCCCAAGGGAAACGAGCTCTACTCGCCGATAAAGAATGAGCAGACCAGGCAGAATGGACTGAATCGGCGCAAAATCGTACTCAGCCGGATGGTGGACGTGGGCTATATCACCCCCGAACAGGCGGCCCAAGCCGCTGAAGAACCGCTGCGCCTGGCGTCTCGTGACAATACGTCGGCTCCCATGGGCAAGTACGTCAACTTCATGGTCCGCGACTACCTGCTCCAAAAGTACGGAAAGGACACCGTATACCGTGGAGGTCTGAGCGTCAAGACTACGATAGACCTGAACGCGCAGCGTGCCGCGGAAGACGCCATATCTCGCCTGCTGCCCACGGGCAGCACTCCCGAGTCTCGCAAAGACAACAGCAACCTGACGTACCCACAGGCTGCGCTGGTGGCCATAGACGCGCAGACAGGCCAGATACGAGCCTTGGTAGGAGGGCGAGGCGAGGATGAGTATAACCGCGCGCTCCGTGCGGAACGCTCGCCGGGCTCTTCGATCAAGCCCTTTGTCTACACTACGGCGATAGACTCGGGCTACACCACGACAACGGTGGTAGTGGATGAACCCGTAGAATACTCTGCAGGCGATGGGAAGACCTGGGCTCCCAGGAACTTCAACGGCAAGTTCGTCGGGGCTCTCAGGCTTCGACAGGCGCTGGAGCAATCGACGAATACTGTGGCCGTCAAGCTCACGGAGAAGCTGGGCCCGGCGAAGGTGATATCTTACGCTCGGAAGATGGGCATCACTACACTTGTGGACACCGGACCCAAGAACGATCGCGGTCTGGCCCTGGCTCTTGGAGGGCTCACCCGCGGGGTGACGCCCATCGAAATGGTAGAGGCCTACAGCCCTCTGGCCAACTCAGGGGTAAAGGTCACACCTTACTTCATCCTGGAAGTGCGGGATGCCGACGGCGTACTGCTCGAATCCAACGTTCCCAGGCGTGAGATGGTGCTGGATGAACGCACCGCATATATCGTCGCCGACATGATGAGAGGTGTCATCTACTCGCCAAACGGAACGGGGAAGCGCGCCGATATTGGACGCCCTGCCGCGGGCAAGACCGGAACTGCCGACAGCAACACGGATGCCTGGTTCGTGGGCTTCACGCCTGACATGGTGGCGGCTGTGTGGATCGGCGAAGACGCCAATCGCGAGATGCGTTATCCCAATATCGGCGTCATAGGCAGCGGAAAAGCCGCCGAGATATGGGGCGCTTTCATGAAGAAGGCCCTTGCCGGGGCGCCACCGCGGGATTTCACGGTCCCCGAAGGCGTGCTGACAGGGGTGCGCGTGTGCACCGCATCAGGTGAGCTGGCCACCCCTGACTGCCCTGAATCCAGCGTCATATCCGAAAAGTACATCGAAGGCACCCAGCCGGTGCACGCATGCAGCGTTCACTCCGGCTCTAGCCCATTCGGGGTTCCTTGGCAGAGTAATGCCGCGGCACCGCCTGAAGAGCCCTGATAGTGAGGACCGGCGTGATCAGTCCTTCTGAAACGATGCGACTGTCACGCCGTCGCCGCCCTCGCCCGCCTCTCCGGGCCTAATGCTAGCCACCCGTCTATCCTGCCGCAGCTGATCGCGGACTGCGTCCCGTAGAGCTCCTGTGCCTTTGCCATGTATTATCCTTGCACGCGGGAGGCCAGACAGCACTGCGTCATCAAGATACTTGTCAACCGCATCAAGAGCCTCATCGACGCGCATGCCTCTCAGATCCAGCTCGGTCAGGATGGTGCGCGCTTTTTCCGACTCTATGCGAACTGCTCCGCTGTCTGATCCGGCCGTTGCCCCCTTCCTCCTGTCATCGCCACCGCTTCGCAGTCGGCGAAGGGAATCCCGCTTCGCGTTCACCCTCATAAGCCCTATACTGACTACGAACTCGTCCGCGCCGCCCCGCTCCAAGATCCTACCGCGCTGGCCCAGAGCGACAATCTCTACCTCATCGCCCGGACGCATCTCGGCGGAATCGTCATCATCGCCGATCGCGTCTTCTGGCCGGGTCTCCTGAGCGCTGCTGGCGCCCGGCGCCTCGTCGATCGATGTAAGCTCGCGCGCCAGGTCCCTCAAAGCCTCAAGGTCTCGCCGGGCGCCCCGGATCTCGTCATCAACGCCTCCCTGGCCTGCGCCGCTCGGCGTGGACAGGCGGGCCGCCTGTTCTACCTGCGCCGCTCGGAGGCGTCCGATTATGGCGTCGGCTTCTTTCTTCGCCTCAGTGACGACCAGTTCAGCCTCGACTCTGGCCTTGCGCAACACCTCCGCCCGTTCAGCGGTGGACCTGCTTACCTGTGCTTCGTACTTGTCTTTGAGGTTCAGGTAGCGCGCGCGAAGGGCTTCTGCGTCCGACCTCGCCGCGCTGGCACGCTCATGCTCTTCCTTAAGGCTCGATATCATCGTCTCCATGCGCTGCCCGCCGACTCCCACAAAAGATCGTGCCCTGTCCAGTATGGCGCCGACCAGTCCGAGCCGCTCGGCAATGGCAAAAGCGTTGCTGGCGCCAGGCACACCGATGGACAGCCGGAAGGTGGGCCTGAGAGTCTCCACGTCAAACTCCACACTCGCGTTGCTCAACCCCTCGGTGGTATGAGCGAACACCTTCAGCTCGCTGTAGTGCGTCGTGGCCACTGTGCGGGCACCGGCGGCGTGCAGGTGTTCCAGGATGGCCATGGCCAGGCCGGCGCCTTCTTGTGGATCCGTGCCCGCTCCCAACTCGTCGAGGAGCACCAGGCTGTTCTCGTCCACCTGCTCAAGTATCTCCACGATATGCGTCAAGTGCGAGGAGAATGTGGACAAACTCTGCTCTATGCTCTGCTCATCGCCGATGTCGGCGAGCACATGATCGAACAGGGCAACCTCGCTCCCCGGTTCGGCCGGTATGTGCAGCCCGGACTGGGCCATGAGAGTCAGGAGACCTATTGTTTTCAGGGTGACGGTCTTGCCTCCGGTGTTGGGCCCGGTAATGACCAGCGTGGTGAAACTCCTGCCAAGATACGGATCGATGGGCACTACGTCGCCTCGAAGCAGAGGGTGCCTTGCGCCTATCAGGTTAATGCTGCCTTCCGAGTTCAGTATCGGCCTCGACGCGCCCATCTGCTGCGACAGCTTGCCCCGGGCCATGATGAAATCTACCCGGCCGAGCGTAGCCATGGTCATCTCAAGCCTGTCGCGGGCTGCGCCCACGCGGCCCGAAAGGTCCATCAGTATTCGCTCAACCTCAGCCTCCTCCTGGGCAACTGCTGAGCGTATCTCGTTATTCAGTTCGACTACAACCATGGGCTCGATAAATAGCGTGGCTCCTGAGCCCGATTGGTCATGTACAATCCCGGATGCATGCGAACGCATCTCGGCGCGCACCGGCACCACGAACCGACCGTTCCTTATGCTGACGACGGGATCCTGAAGAATCTTGCCCCACTGGGGTGACCGGATGATGGAGTCGAGAGTATCCCGAACACGGCTGTTTAGAGAGCGAATCCTCGACCGTATGCTACGCAGGGCAGGGCTCGCCCGATCCAGCACTTCGCCTGACTCGGAAATAGCCTCCTCGATCGCACGCTCCAGCGCCTCCGGAACGTCGATGCCCCGGGCGGCATCGCTCAGCACGGGGTAGGCTTCGCCCAGAGCGGCCAGGCACTTCTTCAGTCGCCGGCTTGATGCCAAGGTAGACAGCACGTCGAGCAATTCGTCGCAGCCGAGCATGGCGCCTACAGACGCTCTGTGTACTGCCGTGCGAATATCGCGAATCCCGCCTAGCGGGATCTGCTTCCCGGCATCCAGCGCGGACCGGGCTTCGCTCGTCTCGCTCTGCATTTCCTCCACAGCTGCAGCTTGGGTTCGGGGAAGAAGAGCCCGCACCCGTTCCCGACCGAGCCCACAGGAGACGCAGTTTTCCAACATGTCTCGAACCTTGTAGTACTCCAAGACGCGCAGCGAACGCTCGTCCACCGAAATCTCTCCACCTTTCATGAACGCGGGCCACCAAAGGCTCGACGCGCTGCCGGAACGTACTCCCCACACACATCGGCCACTCGCAATGAGGGCTCGCCTCTGAGGTCCAACCACACACTGCCTATGCCCATGCCGCCGAGTTCAGGGAGAGTGTCGATAAGGTCAAGTTCGTCGCAGTCGAATACGTGCATACGGCATGATCTGTCGCAGCGCACGGGGTATATATGCCCGCCGCTGTCGCGGAGCGAGAAGGAACCGCTCATGCACGGCGCCGAGCAGGCACGCCGCCCCGATCTGCCTCCCAGCACGCTGTCGACCGCGCAGTACTCGCTGACGCCCAACTCGACACGTCCGAACACGAGCATCTCGGGGGCGCCGGGCCCGAGCCCATGAACGAGCAGGCGTGCCCCGTCCCGCCCAAGCCAGGGCGGGATAATGAACCCAGTCGCTCCCATGGCGGAAAGCAGCGACCATCCAAATGGATCGATGATGCCAAACGACCAGTCGGCTATGACCGCACCCGGTGTCAGCTGCGCCGCGAGGTCCATGAGGCCAAGATTGGCGACGAGGAATCCATCGGCCCCGATATCGGCCGCCCGCCGAAGTCCCTCCCGGGCAGCGTTCATCTCTCGGTCATGTATTATCCGGGATGTTGCGTAGTATAGCTTTGCTCCGCTCTCATGCGCAGCCAACACCGCGCCCTCAATCTCGGAGATTCCAACCGGGACTTTCGGGACGAACGCCTCACCGCCTATGCACACAAGACCGGCCCCTGCTTCTGCTGCAGCAGCTGCGCTTTGGGCATTGCTCACTCTGGCTGCCACTTCCGTACGACCGGAGGAGAGACCGCGGGCGGGCGCCCATGGCATCGACGCGCCGTCACAGATGCGTTCGCCGCGCGGCGCAGCCCTCATAAGCTCCAGCGCGCAGGCAGCCCGACGTCGCACGTCGCTAATATCGCTCACAGGAACGATGGCCACACCGTCCAGCTCACACTGGAGGCTCTCCAACACGAAAGGAGTGTCGCCGAGCCGCGACAGCTGGCGATGGAGATATTCGTGTGAAAGAGGCGTCGTTCGCGCAGCTTCAGCCGGAACCGTGCCAGATATGCTCACAGCATGGCCCTCGCCGTCCGCGAGTTCCAGCAGAAACATGCCCCCAACCCTCGCGGTCGCACGCATATGCACGGGCATTCGCGGAGGCCCGGCAGCAATCCGGGCCCTGGCCTCTGCCGCCACGTCCGAATCGATTATTTGCGTGGCCTGATCCTTAGGCCTCCCCGACCATTTTGGGCTGGCGATGCCGGCCCCCGGGCCCCGCTCATAGTAGCCTGTGGATAGCTCGGGGCCTGATGCGGAGGCCAAAAGCGACATCTCCGACGCCGTAGCAGCGAAGGAGCCAGAAGCACGCGCCAGCCTGTCCAGGGCGGAGCTGTAGATGCCGGTAACGATCGCCACATGCTCCGGCCCCCGAAAAGCCCCGTCCACCATCAGCCAAGTCAGGCCGGCCCCCACCAATTCGCGCAGCATGGGCAGGGCCTCCAACGCCTTGATGCTGAGGAGGCGGCGCCTAGCGCTGCGCCTACCCGGTTCGCCTGCACCGCCCGCTTCCAGCGTATACCCGCGCCTGCACCAACTGTCGCATTCAGCGGGTCCGACGCCCGGGCTGAGCACGCCGGGGGAAACACAGTGGCCTTCATAGAACGTACACAGCTCACGGTGGACAAAGGCGGCGAGTTGAACTGACGTGCGCCCGGCGATCTCCGCGATCTCACCCGCCGTGAGCTCGGGCGGAAGGATGACTCCTGACACCTTGGCTTGCTCCAGAGCGGCCACGCTGTCGCTGTTGTGAGCAGCCAAACCCCAACCGGCCCATATGGGCCAGTCGGGAAACGCGCGCCTGGCAGCCTCAAAGGCGCCCAGCGAGTTGGCGACGGCGCATTCCGCCCCGGAAACGTAAACCGTCGCCTCCATGCTGGGCGCGGCATATGCCGAATCGGCGTTTGCCGGACTATTCAGAATCGCGTAGACCTGTACTCCACGCACGCGGCAGTAGTGTGTTGCCCGACGGATCCCCTCATAACGTGAGTCGGGATCAGCATCTAGGCTGAATCCGGCGGCAAAGCCTACCGCCTGCGCCCCACACGACACAGCTGCAAAAGCCTCGGCAGTCGTGCCTGTGAGCACGAGCAGCCTGGGCCTATGAAGTCCGCTCGAGCGCCCTGGCACTGAAACCATGTCAATCGCCCCCAGGGTCTGGTCGACATGCTACACCCAATTATAGCAGAACCGTCACTCGGCAGGCGAGATCGTTGCAGCGTGCTCCGGGGCCGCATCCGTCAGCAGCTTCGCCGCCACCCGCACCGTTTCGTCTCGGGCATTGTTGCTCAGCCATTCGACGTAACCCGAGTCGATCACGAGTATCTCCCCTAGCGACCGGCCGGAGTACTTCCCGAACCTGATCACGAAGTCCTCCGCGCGGCTCTCCGCCGGCGCTTCGTCGTAGAAGTCCTCAGCTGGTTGAGCATCTCCCAGTTCCTCGAGGGCCACCATGTCGATCCCAACAGCATCCCTCATCGCCCTGGCCTTGGCCCGCGTGGCAGCCATTCTCAGAAGGTGCGGTTGGATCGACCGTGACACGCTCTCAGGAGACGCGTCGCCTAGCTCGCGGAAGACTCCATCAGATGTCTCAATCTCAGCCTCTACCACCGCATACATAGAGTTCTCTTTAGAGGGCAGCTGAACAATGCTGGTGCTGATACGCCTTAGCCCGCGCTCCCTGGCTAGCTGGAGCACGCCCCCGTAAAGGATGTAATCACGTCCCTGGAGGTTCCGCACGAATCGTTCACGAAACTCTCGTGAAAGCTCCACTGTCTCCACCTCCTCGTCTATCGGGCTGATGCCGTCATCGTTCGAGCTCATCCCGGGATACCTCGTCTTTCATAGTAACGTACAGTTCGCCTGATGTGTCGAGGCTGGCCAGAAAGACATCCTCCAGGTTGTGGACGTCCTTCTCCAGAAGCCTGTCGATGACATCCTTCACAGTCAAGTCGAGCATCTTGAGATACTTATACTGGATCTTCCCGTCCGCCACTAATGGGTAGGCGGGACCCTCGTACGATGTGGGCACTGACAAATCCTCAGGCGTCACCGGTCGCCGCTGCGACTTGAGCATGATGCTCAGATCTCCGGATGGCTCCAACATGGCGAACTCCACATCAGAGATGTTGAAGACGTTCTTGTCCCGAAGCTGACTCAGCAGATCATTGATATTGTACCGAAGCTTCCTCATGTTACTTCCCATAATTCTTCCGTCCTCAATGATCACGGTGGGTTCGCCTATGACCGCTCGGCGCACTCCGGGGTACTTTAGGCACAGCAAGGCCACTACCACCTGAACTCCGGCCAAGACCACGATGGACGCCAGCCCGTGCAGGAGCGGGATATCGTGCTCCTGCAGCGGAATGGCTCCGAGTTCCGCTATCATGATGGCCACTACCAGATCGAACGGTGAGAGGTTGCCGATCTCCCGCTTCCCCATCACACGCATGGCAGCCAGGACAACAAAGTAGACAGTGACTGCCCGGATTATTACGTGCAGCATGTCGGCCTCCAGATTCGCCAAAAATCAGCGCGTGGCGCATACCGTAGTATGCCCACGCGCGAATTCGAGCTATGCCGACCGGCCCGTCAGCTCTGAGAAGCCTTGTGCGTGTGCAACCACTCAATCAGCTCATCGTAGCCCATGGCATTGACTACATTGCCCGGTTCCAGCCAGGCCCTCCGGGCCACCCACACTCCGTACTCGATGTTGGGAAGTTCCTCCGGGGAGTGCGAATCTGTGCTCACGGATATCATCACCCCGGCGTCGCGCGCCGCCCTTGCGTGCTCGTCGCGCAAGTCGAGCCGGTCGGGGTATGAGTTTATCTCCAAGGCAGTGCCTGTGCGTGCAGCCTCACGGATCACCGTGTCGATATCCACCTCGTAGCCCGGGCGCCTCGCCAGCAATCTGCCTGTGGGATGAGCCAGTATGTCCACATGCGGGCTTCGCATCGCAGCGACCATCCTGCCGGTAATCGTATCGCGGTCCTGCTGAAAACCGCTGTGTATCGATGCCACAACCACGTCCAGCCGCTCCAGAATCTCATCGGGGAAGTCCAGACTGCCGTCTTTCAATATGTCCACCTCAGCGCCGGCCAGGATCCGGATCCCGTCTGTACGCGCATTGGCCTCTCGCACTTCCTCGATCTGCCGGAGAATCCTCTCGGTGGACAGGCCGTGTGCTACGCCCAGCGAACGGGAGTGATCGGTGATGGCGAAGTAGTCGTACCCAATGGCACGCGCGGCCTTAGCCATGTCGTCTATAGATGCTCCGCCATCGCTCCAGCTGGTGTGTGTATGCAGATCGCCTCGGATGGAATGCCTATCTATGATCGCGGGCAAGGCCCCGCGCAGCGCAGCCTCAATCTCGCCTCTGTCTTCGCGCAGTTCCGGAATGATGTAGCTCATCCCGAGAAGAGAGTAGATCGCTTCTTCGCTGTCAATGGCGATGGCCTGCCCGTCCGAATCGCGGTAGACCCCTCGCTCGTTGATGAGGAGGCCCATCTTGCCAGCAATGCCCCTGAGTCTCACATGATGATCTTTGGAGCCTGTCACGTGGTGGAGACCGGTCCAGTACGACTCCGGCTGCACTACCCACAGATCGCATCGGATTTGCGACCAAGTGATGGCGCTAGCCCTTGCATGTCCCATTGATGTGATCTCGCAGAACACGTCCAGCGACGCGAACCTGTCCATCAGCCGCCCGCTATCGGACGCAGCAGCTATGATGTCGATATCGCCGATGGTATCGCGCCTCCGCCTAATGCTCCCGCCCACGTCGACATGCTCCACTTCATTTACTTCAAGTAGTTCCTTGACGATCTGTTCGGCAAGGGGCAGGGCCATATAGAGGGGTTTGCGTCCGCCGTCTGACTGCATGGATTGAATGGCCTTGATGATATTCGCCTCCGTCTTTGCGCCGAAACCTGGTATCTCCCTAACTCTCTCTGCCCGCGCTGCCGCCAGCAGGCTTGCCACATCCTCGATGCCCAGGGATTCGTAAAGTCGCCGGGCAGTTTTCGGCCCGATCCCAGGAATCTGAGTCAGCACTACAATAGCCGCGGGTATCTCAGCACGTAGACGCTCCAGATACTCCATCCGGCCGCTCAATTCCATTTCCCATATCTTCGACCGAAGGGCTTCGCCGATGCCGGGAACGGCCGATTGATCACGCCTGAGCACTTCGGCTGCTGGTTCATCCAGCGACCTGACAGCCTCCGCCGCTCGCCTGTAGGCTCTGATCTTGAATTGGTTGTCGCCTGCCAGTTCCAGAAGGTCGGCAATCTCGTCAAATGACGCCGCGATTCGCTGGTTTAGTGGCTCCATCTCCCGATCCCCCAAGCCCGGGTATGACCAGATCATCCGGGATGAACCTGTCCAGAGACTTCCAGACGGACGGTGCGAATCCCGTCAGCCTCATCGCCAACTCGGATGAACGTACAGCATCGTTCACGGCCCTCAGGTTGAGCGACATGACAAGCGAGAGAACCACACTAATGAGCAGACACCCCCTGGCCACCCTGAGCAGGGCGCCGCCGAATCCGTTGACCAGCGATACTCCAGGCGCCTTCGCAAGCTCCGAAAGGGCGTGCCCAAGCAGGTCCACCACAACCAGCGCGACGATTAACACCGCAAGGAAACCAAGCATGTTCGATGCGGGCGGATTGAGCGCGGCAAACCACCTCTCCAGGAGAGCTGCGACAGGCCTCCAGTATCTCATCGCCGCGAGGATCGCTAGTATTATGCCCGCGAAGTCAATCACCTGACGCACCAGTCCTCGGCGGAAACCGACGATGAAGTCGGCGGCCAACATCAGGAGCAAGACTGCGCTGAGCCAGTCTATGGAGGAGACGTTCATTGGAATCCCTCCCCGAACTACACCTGCTCGAGCAATCTGAGAAGATCGGCGTAGCGCCGGCGGCACGATGAGAGCTCATCGGCTAAGTTGAGGGCTGAGAGCACCGCCGTCTGGTGCAACGAAAGCCTGGGATTGGACTCTGACAGTTTCTGCATACGCGAGTCCAAGTCGCGCGCGAGATCCTCGATGTACTCGCTGGGCGCATCTCCGCGTATGACATACTCCTCGCCCATTATCAAAGCGCTTACTCTCGAGCTATCCTTCATGAGATGACCGCTCCCCTCGACGCTATGATGCGGGATCGAGCCCGCCGCCATCTATGAGAGTTTGCCAAACGTACGCTATATCCTGCAATGTGCGCCCCCCAGCCCCAGCGGCGACAGCCCTATCGAAGCACGGCGCCTAACTCCCGAGCGAGAGCCACCCGAACCGCATCATGCACCTGGTTCACCTCTGCATCCGTCAGCGTACGGTCCGCGGCCTGGTAAGTGATGGAGAACGCCAGGCTTCTCCTGCCCTCTCCAACCTGTGGACCCTCATACACATCGAACAACCTTACGGACTCCACAAGGGCGCCTCCCACAGCGCGGATGGTGCGCTCGACATCCGCTGACGCTATATCGCGCCTCAGAACCATAGCGACATCGCGCTCGACCGCAGGGTATTTTGGCAGCGGCGCATACTCCCGTATGCACTGCGCGGCTTCCCAAAGCTGCGTCATATCCAGCTCAAACAGCAGGGTAGCCTCGGGTATTTGGTATCCGGCAGCGACGAGAGGATGCACTTGCCCGACTGTGCCCAGCCGCACACCGTCGCGTACTATGGCGGCAGTCCGGCCGGGATGGAATGGCGGACACTCGTCACGACTGAAGGTTACGCCGTCAATGTGCAGACCAGCACA
>DAOTAC010000049.1:0-11279 GCA_035382325.1 Bacillota bacterium
CCGGAGAGATCTACCTTGTTTACCACCAGGGCGATGAGGCGCTGGTGCAGCTAGATGCCGACCACATGTTCGACTGCCTGGCCAGACTGGAGAAGGTCGACGAAGCGATTTGCGCCACCGTGACGTGGCTGGACAAGACGCTTTAGGCTGGCAAGCTGACCTGCTGAAAGCCAGAGACACACCTGGAGCCGAGGCTGAATACCTCGGCTTTCTGTTTGGGTGTGTCTGGCATGATCGCCGCACATACAGGCTTCCATATGGTCGCGTAAAGGACTGCTCAGCCCGTTTTTCCGGCTCGCGCGCTGTGTATGGCCTTCTTGGCGGGGTGTTGCAGCTGCATACCGTGTCGCGCCGAGAGCCGTGCAGCCAGGCGCCTGACAGAGCCGTGTCCTGCTCAGAAGCCGTAGATACTGCAGAATGGATAGGTCTGGTTAGTCTGGTACCTCAGCTGCAGAAGTTTCGTCTGGCCGAAGAAGGATTTCCGCCCAATGAGTAGAACTCAACCCACGCAGAGTTAATACGGTCATCGAACAAACTAATACCGTAACTCCATAAAACGGGATTACCAGCGATAATGAACCCATATTACATCAATAGTGCATTCATAGACCATAATAGCGTGATCGCGACTATATTGATGTATGGGAAGAGAGGCATGGTCGTCTTTGAAGAATCGGACTCTGAGAACAGGTGACAGGCGGCTGATTCGCGACATTAACATGTCGCTAGTCGTGAACTCGATAAGGCAGCACGGGCCCATATCCCGCGTGGATGTAGCGCGCGCGACTGGGCTGGGAAGATCAACCGTATCGGGAATCGTGAGCCTATTGCTCAAGGAGGAATTTGTGCGCGAGATCGGCAGCGGTCATACCGACTCCACTTCGCCCGCCGTGGGCCGACCCCCGGTAATGCTGGAGTTCAACCCTCGTTCCAGGTTCGTGGTAGCGGTGAAACTTGCTCCTGCGTCGATCACGGCTGCTGTGACCGACCTTAACGCCGATGTGGTTGGACTTGTGGAAAGGCCGATAAACGCCAGGCTGAGCGAGGGGGCTGTAAGGCAGCAGATATCCGAAGCCGTATACGCAGTCGTCTCCGAATGCCGGGTTAGTATGGACCAAGTCATTGGCGTGGGTGTGGCTGTGCCGGGCATCGTGGATTCGCGTACCGGCGTGTCGATCTCGCCTCAGTTCTTCCTCTGGCAGAACCTTCCTTTGCGGAACTTGCTGGAGGAGGAGTTCAGTGTGCCCGTGTTCATCGACAACGACGCGAACGCCGCCACTTTGGCAGAGAAGCTGAGGGGGCACGGTAGGCAAGCATCGGATTTCGTGTGCGTGACGATCGGCATCGGTATTGGCGCAGGCATCATCATCGATAACAAGCTGTACCGGGGCGCCGTTGCCGGAGCAGGCGAGATAGGGCACATCACAATTCAGGAAGACGGCCCTGCGTGCACCTGCGGAAATCATGGCTGCCTTGAGGCGTTTGCGTCCGACGCCGCCCTTGTGCGCGAGATGAAGCGAATAGTCGAGTCGGGCCGTAGCAGCGCCGTCACTCGAATTTCTGCGGAGGAGAGCCGGGACCTCGACAGGCCGATGATCGCTCGTGCCGCCAGAGAAGGGGATGATGCGGCTTTGTCAGTGGTGAGGCATGCTGGTGAACATATTGGAGTCGGTCTGGCGACATTGGTGAACATCCTCAACCCTGAGATGATCGTGGTTGCAGGCGAGGCTGCCATTGACTTTGGCGATCTCCTCCTCGAACCCATACGTGATTCCATCCGTCGCCGTTCTGTGAGCGTTCTCGCCCAGAGGCTAGAGGTCGTCGAATCGCTTCTCGGCGACAGGATATGGATTGTGGGCGCTGCCTCGCTGGTCATCGACGATTTCTTCGGAGCGCCCATATATGAACGGCATGACCACGTGGCGGCAGTATCGATTCCAGACCTGATGCAAGGCTCATAGATCAGACCCCACCAGTTGGCGAGCGAGACAGTAATCGGAGCACGGCAGGGGATGCTCCAATGACAATTCCGGAACGGGAGATTTGTGATGCACGACACGTTAGTAGACGCAAGCATTTCGCTGATAACGAATAACCAACACGCTTCTGGGGCGTACATAGCCTCGCCCAGCTTCCCGACTTACGCATACTGCTGGCTCCGCGACGGAACCTATACCGCTCATGCTATGGATCTTTACGGTGAGCATGAGAGCGCGAAGGCCTTTTTCCGCTGGGTGAACGCGACCATTTCAAGCAACCGTGCCGACACTGAGCGCACCTCGGATGCCATCGAAGACGCCGAGCCCGAAGGACGGCGGCGAGCCGCACAATCGGTCGAACAAGCACGGCGGTTGCTCAGAGCACGATGGACTTTGGATGGCAAGCGCGACAACTCCGAATGGCCAAACTACCAGCCAGACGGGTATGGGGCATGGTTATGGGGGCTTGACGAGCATATTGAGCGCACTGGAGACCTTGGCTTGTGGCATGAGTCGCGCGAGGCCGTTGGGTACGTCGTGGAGTGCTTGTCGCAGGTGTGGTCGACGCCTAGCAGCGATTGCTGGGAGGAGTATCCCGATAGGATTCACACATCCACTCTGATCTGCATAGCTGGCGGCCTTGAGAGAATCGGTCGCCGGGCGTCCGATGATCGGGCTCTCTCATTGGCCGCCGCAATCCGGGACTACATCATTCGCTACGGTGTGTTCGACGGGCGCCTTGCGAAGCTCTGCAGCCATGAGCGACGTGGAGATCAATGGCCTCCCAAGAGGCGTACTCACGCGGGGCCATCCATCGGCGATTCAGTCGATGCAAGCTTACTCTGGGCCGCAGTGCCCTATGGAGTGCTTGACCCCGCCGATCCGCGCATGGTGAGCACAGTCAGCGCGATCGAGCGGGGTCTGGTTTCGGGAGGCGGAGTGCGCCGCTACGCAGCCGACACCTACTACGGCGGCGGTCTGTGGCCGCTCCTTACCGCGTGGCTGGGCTGGTACTACTGCCGGACGGGCGACAGGGAGAAGGCGCTGGGGTGCCTCAGGTGGGTTGAGAATCAGGCTACCGATGGGGTTCACCTGCCGGAACAGGTGAACCGGGGTCTTGTCGATCCTGTGTTGTATGAGCCATGGGTCACATGCTGGGGGCCGCCGGCGAATCCGCTTCTCTGGTCACATGCAATGTATCTCATTCTTCGTAGTGAGCTCGATGATCGCGCGCGGGAGGTGTAGGGCGTATGTACATCGGCAAGGGGAGGAAGCGGCAGGCCACTATCGCGGCATTCTTGGCGCCGACTGTAGCAGGGTTTCTCCTTTTCAGCCTGATCCCAATAGCCCGATCGCTTTACCTCAGCTTTACGTCATGGGATATTCTGCAGCCTGCCGAATGGGTGGGACTGGAGAACTACAAGGTGCTGCTGCGCAGCGAAGAGTTCTGGAGGGTGATGAGAAACACGGGGGAGTACATAGTCCTCTATGTTCCTCTGATGCTCGTATCGTCGCTTGCCCTGGCGGCGCTCCTGAACAGGAGGTTCGCCGGAGTTGGCGTGTACAAGGTGCTGTTTTTCCTTCCGGTCTTGACATCCTGGGTGGCCGGTTCGCTGATCTGGAGGTGGATTCTCAACCACAAGTACGGCCTAGTGAACATCTTGCTCGGGCACATTGGCATTGCGGGCCCGGCATGGCTCGATGATAAGTACTGGGCGATGCCGGGAATCGTTCTTGCGAGCGTATGGAAGGACGCAGGGTTTTTCGCCCTGATATTCCTGGGCGCGCTCAAGGGCATTAACCACGAGTACTACGAAGCCGCCCAGATCGATGGCGCAAGTCCATGGAAGAGGTTCAGGCACATAACTCTGCCACTCGTGTCGCCTACCACGTTCTTTGTGACCATTACGTCCATCATCAACTCTTTCCAGGTATTCGCCCAGGTGCAGATCATGACGTATGGAGGGCCTGCCGGCGCTACTCAAGTCATAATGGAGAGAATCTACAAGTACGCCTTCCAATTCTTCAAGATGGGCTATGCATCGGCCCTCTCGTGGGTGCTGTTCGTAATAATACTCATAATCACCGTGATCCAGTGGCGCCTCCAGAAGAGGTGGGTGTTCTATGATGGCTAAGCGAGCGGGCGCATTTCGTAAGGTTCTGTTCTACGTCACCATCAGTCTGGTTGCTCTGTTCATGATACTCCCGTTTCTGTGGATGATCAGCACATCGTTCAAAGAGAGCGAGGCAGTTATGGTGCTGCCGATAAGGTGGATACCTGAGAGAATCAGCCTCAAGGCATACCGTGACCTGTTCACGATATCGACGGTAGTGCCATTCCACCGGGCCACGCTGAACTCGCTGGCGGTATCGGTGCTCACCACCTTTGTGAATCTGGCGTCGGCGTCTATGGCTGCATTCGCTCTGGCGAAGTTCGATTTCAAGGCGCGCGACAAAGTTCTATTCGCTTTTCTGGCCACGATGATGGTTCCTGGGGCGGTCACTATGATCCCGAACTACCTGGTACTGCGCACTCTTCGCCTGACCAACACGTTCACCGGACTTGTGCTGCCCTCGATATATAACGCCTGGGCGCTGTTCCTGCTGAGGCAGAACATAATGGCGCTGCCGGAACCGTACTTTGAGGCCGCGATAATCGACGGAGCGACGCCCTTCGCCGTGTATAGGCATGTGGTTCTGCCTATGGTGAAGCCGATTCTGGCATCCCTGGGAGTGCTGACGTTTATGGGGACCTGGAACGACTACCTCTGGCCTCTGATCATGATATCCGACCCCGAGAAGATGACTCTCACTCTTGCCCTGGGCAACCTGAACTCAAGATGGGGGCAGAAGTGGGAGTTGCTTATGGCCGGGAATCTCATTTCGATGCTGCCGATAATTATGACTTATGTCTTTGCCCAGAAATACTTCGAAAGCGGGATCTCTGTTGGGGGGCTCAAATCCTAGAAAAGTGCCGGGAGTGAAAGAAGGTGAGCTCGGGTAACGGGCAACGCAACGACATGAGTGGAGACTGTTGGAGTATTGTCGGACTGACCATAATGGCGTGGCGGCTTTCCACTATCTACTCACTACTAGGGAGGGATACGCGTGCACAAGAAGAGACTTGCCCTGGCGGCAGTGTGTGTCGCCCTCGTTGCTCTGTGCGCAATGCCGGTCTTTGGCGCGAAGAAGGTAACCATAACCTACGGCAACTTCTCCGCGGGATCCGACAACGAACCTACGCTCAACGCGATGAAGGCGGCGTTTGAGAAGGCCAACCCAGATATCGAGATCAAGCTTCAGAGCACTGGATTCGGCGAGTACTTCAGGCTCTTGCAGACTCAGGTTGCAGGAGGGACAGCGCCGGACTGCTACGAACTGAACTACGAGAACTTCGTTGCCTTCGCGGCCAAGAACGCCCTTGCCGACCTCGGTCCACTGGCCAAGGCCGCCGGAGTCAGCTTTGATGGGTACGACGCCAACGCGCTTGATGCTTTCAAGTACAAAGGAAAGCAGTATGGAGTGCCCGGAAGCTACTCTGTAGTCCTCCTTTTCTACAACAAGGATCTCTTCGACAGGGCCAAGGTGGCCTATCCCAACGACAACTGGACGTGGAAAGACGTAATCGAGTCCGGGAAGAAGATTCGGGCGCTCGGAGACGACACCTTCGGGATCATCCAGACTGTGCAGTTCTGGGAGTTCTACAAGACTATTGCTCAGAACGGCGGCAGCCTGTTCAATGCCGATCGCACCAAGTTCACAGTGAACTCGCCTGAGAATGTGGAAGCACTGCAGTACATGGTCGATAAGATTATCAAGTACAATATCGAGCCCACCCAGGCACAGAAGTCCAACCAGGGCGAGTGGGACATGTTCGCCGCCGGTAAAGTCGGAATGCTTATAACGGGCAACTGGGCATTCACTTACATGAAGGACAAGTGCAAGTTCAGGTGGGACATTGCTGTGGAGCCCGGAAACAAGCAGAAAGCATGCCACTTCTTCTCGAACGGGTATGCCATCAACAAGTCCAGCAAGAAGCAGCAGGAAGCCATGAGATGGATAACATGGCTGGCGTCCAGCAAGGAATCGTCAATGCTGAGGCTGGAGGCAGGGTGGGAGACTC
The DNA here is from genome assembly GCA_035382325.1 of Bacillota bacterium. Lineage (GTDB taxonomy): Bacteria > Bacillota > DTU025 > DTU025 > DTU025 > UBA5389. The sequence continues at coordinate 6,103 of DAOTAC010000049.1, forward strand.
CGCCCGTATCTGACAAGAGCGTCATCGATGCGTACATCGCGGAGCGTCCGCCGGACAATCGCAAGGCAGTCTTTGACTCCCTGAAGTATCTGGTGACGCCGCCTGTAATCGAGCAGTTCAACGAGATGGCGGAGATAGTCGATCTCCAACTGCAGAAGGCTCGGGATGGGGAGAAGACCCCCAAGCAGGCGCTGGACGACGCTCAGAGAGAACTGGAGCAGAAGATCAAGCTATAGACCATACGCCGCAGGTCATGGGCTTGGGCGAGAGGCCCGGGCATCACGCCGAAGACGACAGGCTCCGCCGATTCGCAGGGTAAGGCGGACGGCGGAGCCTGCTTTGGCGGAATGCAGTTCCAGGAATCAACACGGATCACGAGGTGTACGGCATGCCGCATCATGATGAGTTCAGAGTGTGCGCCGAGTATGCGTGCGGCAGCGGCGCCAGGTTGCGCCTCACTGACGGCTTCGTAACGGCGCAGTTCGACAACGTTGGGCAGCTCGTGCCGCGAGTCGAGTTCTTCTTCCGCGATGGGCGTCTACACATAACTCATTCATTGGCGACAGAACCCATGAACGTAGGAGACCTTGAGTCGCGCGCATGCATAGTGGATCCGGATACCGGCGCCAAACTGGAGGTGGAAAGCAACCCATTTCGGTTCACTTTGGTATCTGCCGATGGACGGACGCTCTTGCACAATGCGTCCGGCGAACCGCATTTCAAGTTTCGCGCTGCTCCCGATGGGGAGATGTTCCAGTTTACGCTGAGCCTGGGTAGCTCCGCATCCCACTATTACGGCTTCGGCGAACGATTTGACTCGCTGGACCAGAATGGACTCAACCCTGACGTATGTGTAGTGAATCAGTACTGCAGACAGGGCAGTAGGACGTATATCCCTATGCCATGGTTTGTGACCGAGGTGGGCTATGGGATACATGTCGTTACTGATAGGTATGTCCGGTTCGGTCTGGCTCCGCGGTTGCCGGGAACGATGGTCATTGAGGCCCAGATCGATCCGGGCAGGCCTGTTCTGGAGTCAGCGGTCTTTCTGGGGACTCCCGCTGACATCGTCCGCGCTTATGCCAGGTCTACTGGCGCGACGGCGCTTCCACCCAAGTGGGCGTTTGGCCCGTGGATGTCGGGAAACGCGTGGAATACTCAGCGTGACGTGGAGGAGCAGCTGCGGGTCAGTGATGAGCTTGGCTTGCCTGCAACGGTCGTGGTCATCGAGGCTTGGTCAGACGAAGCCACGTTCTACATATGGAACGACGCTCATCACGCGCCCGAATCGGGCGAATATGGATTCAGGCTCGATGAGTTCACGTTTCCTGCTGAGGGCAAATGGCCTGATCCCAAGGCCCTTGCAGACCACATACACGATAGCGGGATGAAACTGGTATTATGGCAGATTCCGGTTCTGAAACGATTGGCTGCGCACGAACCCGGGTGCGCGCAACATGAGCGTGACGAGGAGCATGCCATCGCCCGAGGTTATGTGGTCCGAAACGCTGACGGAACACCATACCGAATACCCGATGGGTGGTTTGCGGGGAGCCTGCTCTTGGACTTCACAAACCCGGAGGCGACCGAGTGGTGGTTCAGCAAGCGGCGGTACCTCATAGACCAACTCGGAGTGGATGGCTTCAAAACCGATGGCGGGGAGTTCATCTTCGACGACAGAGTGTCATTCTGGGATGGGCGCAACGGCGCTTCCATGCGCAACAGGTATGCGATGACTTACATCGAGGCATACCGCGATTTCGCCGGACCCGGTCGGATTACCTTCAGCCGGGCGGGACACGCCGGCGCTCAGTCGTCGGGCCTGTTCTGGGCGGGCGATCAGGAATCGTCGTTTGCGGAGTCTCGTGCGGTTCTGACTGCCGGGCTCAGCATCGGCCTGTCAGGCGTTCCGTTTTGGGGGTTCGACATGGCCGGGCTATCCGGCGAGATCCCCACAGCTGAGCTGTTCATCCGGGCCCTCGAGATGGCTGCGTTCTCGCCGGTGATGCAGTACCATAGCGATGGCCCAGCAGCATGGGACCGGACACCCTGGAACATCGCGGCGCGGACCGGAGACGAGCGCGTAGTGTCCACTTACCGAACTTACGCGAACCTAAGGATGAACCTATTGCCCTACATCTACAACGAGGCAGTGAGCTCGGCCAAGTCGAGCGAGCCTCTCATGAGGGCACTGATGATTGACTTCCCTTGCGATCCGGCGTCCTTCTCAATTGACGATGAGTACATGTTCGGGCGCGACCTACTTGTGGCGCCCGTGCTGCACGAACATGCTCGCGAGCGGTCGGTTCATCTGCCGCCTGGGCAGTGGCTGGATTTCTGGACCTTCGAGGAGATTGGAACGGGACCATGCACGATGCCGAGCTACCCCAGCGATATTGGGAAAATCCCGGTGTTCGTCAGGGCAGGAGCGATCCTCCCTATCAACCTAGGTGATAGCATGCACCTTGGCAGCACAACGGGGGTTCGCGGCGTCGGATACCGGAACCTTTCGTTCCTCATCACCGGCGTGCCGGCTCAGGAATGGGTATTCACTGACGATGAAGGCACAAGGATCCGGTTCGTTCCGGGCGACGGCGGATTGCGCGTCGTTGCGGACTATGCCGGCGCCGTGGACCATGTGAACTTGCTCATCCTGGGGCATGGCGGGCACGGCCAGCGTGAGCGTGCCGACCGCCAATGTAGAACTGTCTGGGCCGCGGGAGGCCGGAGGGCAGAGGTGGTTCGGGTCGGGACTGAAAGCTTGATACAAGGGATCCTACTTCCGCTCTTACTGCCGTAACGTGCAACCTGCCCACTGCGCTTACCGCCGGGGCTCAGGCCAAGCTGAGCCCGGCGGTTCTTCCTTGCTCCACAGCGTCGGACCGGCAGAACCTGTAGGTGCGTAGACCAGACCTAGCGAACGCTCACCTACAAGACATCCGCCTATTGGGCCCATACACTCAAGGAACAATCCACATACGCGGCGAATTCCCTGTCCAGCGGAGTGTGAAGGGGATGCGATGAGGAGACGATGGAGAAACGATGAGTAGACTAGAGAGAACCAACGGTCGCGAAAGGAGCACCCAGATGTCAACCGACATGATGTACCCGAACCCTGAGGCCGATGCCCGGGCCGAGGCTCAGGGATTCGATGCGCGCAGGCTTAGGCATGCTGTGGACCTTGTGAAGAGGCGATGCGCCGGCGAAAGCGATCATCCATCATACCCTGGGGCTGTGTTACTGATAATGCGCCATGGTGTCGAGGTAGTGCATGAAGCATTCGGCTTTCGATCATACGATGAATCGGCTGAGCCCATGACGCGCGATACCATATTCGACGTAGCATCTATGAGCAAGCCCATAGCCACGGCAACTGCTGTCCTGAGACTTGTGGAGACGGGCGAGGTTAACCTAGACGACCCGATCGCGCGGTACATACCCGGGGTTGGCATCGCTGCAGATGGAGCTGGTGCGGGCGCCGGCGCCGGCGCCGGAGCTGGAGCCGACATTACGCTCATGAACCTGCTCACCCATACGTCAGGCTTGCCGCCATCGACTACGGTATTCAAGGGTGCAGAGAGCAGGGACGACTGTGTGCGCATTGCGCGTTCGGTATTGCCGGAGTATGCGGTAGGAAGCAAGGTTGAGTACAGCTGCATGGGTTTCATCTTGCTCGCATTGCTTGTCGAGGCGGTCGCCGGGGAGAGCCTCAATGTGTTTGCCCGAAGGGAGGTCTTCGACAAGCTTGGGATGAAGGATACTGGCTACTATACAGTAGAGCGATTCGCCGAACGGGCGCGGGTGGCGCCCACTGAAAGCAGGACCTCGTGCGAAAAGGGCGAGGAACTATGGGCGTGGCTAAACAAGACAGGGCAGTTCCTGGACCTTCACACCCGGCGGCAAGTGGCGTGGGGCGCCGTACACGATGAGAATGCGCTTGCCATGGGCGGGGTGAGCGGCAACGCGGGAGTCTTCTCCACAGCGGCCGACATTGCTAGGTTCGGGCAGATGTACCTACAACACGGGTGCTACATGGGGGCAAGGGTGCTGTCGCCTGCAACCGTGGAACTTGCCACGCGCAACTTCACCGCCGGCATGGGCGACAACCGGGGCTTGGGGTGGCAGCTCAAGGGCCTCAACACGTCATTCGGGAGCCTGATATCCGACAGAGCATATGGCCACACCGGGTTCACCGGCACAGTCCTCTGGATCGACCCAGATCGTGAACTAATTGTCGTGCTCCTTACGAACAGAGTGCACGAGACGAGAGAGAATCAGGCGTTGGTGGATCTTCGACCGAGGTTTCTCAATGCGGTTGTGGCTGCGATAAGCAGATAGAAGAGCCGGCGTGGTGTTCTGGCTTGGCGGGACCTAACGAGGTTCAGAGGCATCCTGTCCGTTTTTGGACGGGATTTTCGAGCATCCTGTTCAGATCCTGCCTGGTTTTACACGCGATAATTGTCTGAATTCGCGCCAGCACGGGTGCTGGCTTCCTCTGTCATCATGCCGCCGCTGAATCCGCAGGCAGAGGCGTTTGGTATAATCTGGCCACGCAACTCTATGCCCTGGATATGCCCGAGGCGGAGCTAGACGGTCGGAAATCCCCCATGAAACGCCAAAAGGTCCCAAGATTGACCTGCCCCCGGTGAAAACCGGGCACTTCCTGAGCAGGTCGTCCGAAAAACCGGGCACATTCCTCACAGGTTCGCGAACTCCCTGCTAAACACGGGTTTGCCTAAAGGCCTGTGCCACATCGCCTTCACCAACAAATCGCATCTCCGAGCGTGGGCACATTCCCCACGAAAAATCTTTGCGAGCGGCAAGATATGGCGGAAGGATATTATGATCATAGCGCGAAATGGTATTACGTAATACCTTTCGCGCTACAGTGAAAGGGTGGTCTGTTGTGAAAACCCTAGAGCCAATTGGAGACGGGCAGTCGGTGCCATCGCGCGCATACGAGCGGATAATGGAGTTCATTGCCGAGGGCGACCTTGTCGGCGGCAAACTTCCCCCCGAGACAGTCCTAGCACAGCAGCTTGGGGTGAGTCGCACGGCTCTTCGGGAGGCGCTACAGCGTCTCGAATCCGAAGGGTACATTGTGAGGCGGCGCAGGGTGGGCACTATTGTGCTCGCAAGCCGGCTCAAATTGGACGCAGGGCTTGAGAGGCTGAATT
>DAOTAC010000050.1:0-11016 GCA_035382325.1 Bacillota bacterium
GACTCCTTTCAACTATGTGCTGTATGCGCCGGCGCGCCTGTTCGTCCAGTTCGACATGGACTTCTTCCTGAGCACCGTGACGATGCAGGCAGTGTGGGTGGCTGTCCTGGCGCTACTGGTCACGGCGCTGTACGGCATGGGGGTGAGACGGCTCAATGTCAACGGCGGGTAGAGCAGCGAGTAGAGCAGCATGCAGAGCAGCGCGTAGCGCGGCGGGCGGGGCGGTGCGCACACCTGCGCGGACTGCAGGTTTCGTGTGGGAGCACTTCAAGTTCAACCTGGCCTCGGCCATGGAGTACAAGTGGAGTTTTGTCTCCCAGGTGTCGTTCATGGTGTTGAACGACTTCCTGCTCCTGTTCTTCTGGTGGCTGATTTTCGGGAAGGTACAGACCATCGGCGGCTGGACCTTTGCCGATGTCATGACGATGCACGCGGTGCTGGCGACGGCATACGGGTTGAGCGTGTCGGTGTTCGGCAATGTGAATCGTCTGGCCCGCATCATAGCCGAAGGTCAGCTCGATTACTACCTGTTGCTGCCACGAAACCCGCTAGTCCATGTGCTCATAAGTCGGTCGGACATTTCGGGCCTTGGCGACGTGGTGTTTGGCCTCGTGGCGTTCTGCCTGTTCACCCCGGCCACCCCCGGCAGGATAGCGCTGTTTGTCATCGTATCGCTGGCCTCATGCACTGTGTACACTTGTTTCGCAGTCATCACGGGCAGTATCGCGTTCTTTATAGGAAACGCCCAGACCATCAGCGCACAGCTCGTCGGGGCCTTGATCACATTCGCTGGGTACCCCGGCTCAATCTTCAAAGGCCTGGTCCGGGCGGTGTTGTACTCGGTAATACCTGTGGGTTTCGTAATCTACGTACCCGTTTCGTTGCTTCGCAGCTTCAGTCTCTCCCACTTCGCAGGTTTGCTGGCCTTCGCGGCTGCGATGGTATGCGGCGCATCGTGGCTGTTTGCGGCCGGCCTCCGTCGCTACGAGTCGGGCAACCTCGTATCGGCGAGGATCTAGTGGCGGTCGGCCGACGCGGCCGTCTCCGCTTCGATGCCGGCTACAGCTTTCGATACCATCTCGGCGGCCAGGGAGATCGCATAAGGCAACCTGTCGGGGCGCCTGCCGCCTCCTTGGGCTATCTGGTGAGTACCGCCTCCCTTGCCATCGACTGAAGGCAACACTTCGCGGAGGAGTTTTGCCATGTCGATAGACACATCATGGGATTTTTCGAACACGACGTGCGCGGACTCACCATTTGACGAGCCCAGGAGGGCTACGGTACTCGGGTGCTGGCAGATCTCGTGCGCGACCATTTTGAGGTAGCCGATGTCGTGCCCATCGGTAGATGCCCATGACACTACACGGATACCGGACTCCCCAGCCGGCTCGGCGCTATCGTACATCGCCTCAGCTTGATACCGGTACAGGTCCTTCAGGGCATGTTCCAGCTGACGCGCGGTGTCGCGTAGCTGCATTTGCAGACGGCTTACCGATTCAGGCAGATCGCGCGCGTGCACTGAGAGCATGGCGGCTGCCTCATACGCCGCCTGGTTCTTCCAGCGGTAGTCTGCGAGCGCGCGACGCCCGCAGACGAACTCCACACGGGTGATGCCCCGGATACGTTCGGTGCGGGTGATTTTGATCAGGCCGACCTCGCCGGAGGCCCGAACGTGCGTGCCGCCGCAGGGGGTAAGGTCGAAACCGTTGATATCAACGAGGCGGATGTTCTCGGTCCTGGTTGGCAGCTTGCGCAGGCGCGATGGGTCGATGGCGTCATTCAGGGCGTCGCGGTCCCAGAAAGTGGCCCTAACGGGCCTATTCTGGAACACGACCTCGCACGCAAGGCGTTCGGCTGCAGCCCACTGGTCGTGGCTGATATCGGGAGAATTGAGGTCTATCGTAACGTATTCGTCACCTAGGTGGAAACCGACGGTTTCCATTCCGAATAGGCTCGCGAATGCACCGGACAGGATATGCTGCCCGCTGTGCTGCTGGATGTGGTCGAACCTGCGCTCGATATCAATTCTGCCCTGTGCAGGGCCGAGCGGGACAGCTGTGGAAGTAATATGGACGACTTCATCGTCCCTTTCGATCACGTCGACCACATCCGTCCCGGCCAGAGTGCCGCGATCGGACGGCTGGCCCCCTGAGTTGGGGTAGAACGCGGTTAGGTCAGTGATAACCTCATATAGAGGTGCTGAATGGGAGTTCCTGGCGGCAGGCTCGCAGTGGAGAACCTGGCAAGTGAAGCCCGCGAGGTAGGGATCGTCGTAATACAGCCTCTTGGTTGGCACTGTTCGAATTCGCCTCCTCAAGCTCTTTTCGAGCCGCGGTTGCGCTTAGGTACTTCTACTGCGGAACAGGATTCCCTCTCACGAACAAGGGGTGGTTTTTGTGACCTTGGGCTATTTGACCGTGCGCGGCCGAGGACGCGCGGAGATCGTTGTGAAAAGGAGCAAGTTCATCGCTACGGCGTCACCAGTCGCTGCCGAGGAAGACGCGCAGGGATTCGTGGATGAGGTCCGCCGGGAGTTCTGGGACGCCACTCATAATGTATATGCGTTCGTCGTCGGCGAGCACAACGAGGTAGCTCGCTCCAGCGACGACGGCGAGCCTTCCGGCACCGCCGGCCGGCCCGTGCTAGAAGTCATCCGCCGCGAAGATGTGCATTACTGCGCAGTTGTGGTCACTCGCTACTTCGGCGGAACACTGCTCGGCGCCGGCGGACTGATCAGGGCCTACAGCGCGGCGGCGCGCGAAGGGCTGTATGCTGCGGGCATCGCGCGGGCGCAGCCCATGTGCGAGGTGCGCTTTGTCATAGAATACCCAATGCTGGGCAAGGTCCAGAACCAGCTAGCCGAGACGGGCGTCGAAACGGTCGATGTCGACTACGCCGAACGCGTGACCATGCGGGTCATGGTTCCATCGGATGCCCTTGACTTGTTTGCGAAGACCATGACCGAGCTGCTATCCGGGGCTTTCGAGCCGCAGGTGGGCGAGGAACGCCTTGCGCTGGTCGATCCATGACCCGGCGCTACTACGCGGCGCCATGACGCGGCGCCATAGCCCCGCGCCATAGCCCCGCGAACCGTGGCGCTGCGGACGCCGCTATTTTGCCGAACTGCCCTGCCTTCGCCCCAGCCTCTGTATGGAACGCGCAATTACCGACACGCCGTCGCCGCGCCGCGACACCGTCCCTGAGATGAGCAGGGACGGGCTTCCGTATATCAGTGACCCATATTTCTGATATATGCTTTCGAACACCGTCACGTCCGTAAGGCCCATTTCGTCTTCTAAAGACAGAAACACTACCGTCTTGCCGCTTCTAGTGGGGGGCCTGTGGGGGCGCACCACAAGACCTGCTGTGCGCACCGCCTGCCCGTGGCGCGCGCCCGCGATTTCGCGGGATGTGAGGACGCCGCCTCGTGCCAGGACCGGCCGGAAGAACTCCATGGCGTGGCGCGACACGCAGAGACCGAGGATGGACATCTCATGCTTGAACTTCTCGACTTCGGTGAAGTCGGGCATTTCGGACCCCACATGTGTTTCATACGCTATGGGCGGTTCTAAGGTTCCCACAAGTGCTGCCTGCCCCGATCCGTGGGCGGCCGCACAGGCGGCGCGAAGTGCGGCGGCATCGTCGGCCAGACTGCCGAGGCGCCAGGCGAGCGCCCGGCGGTTGGGTTCCAATGAATCGAAGGCCCCGGCCAGCGCGAGATTTTGGACGATGTCGCGCGGGATCTCAACTCGATAGAGGAAGTCCGGCGCCGACCGGAAAGGCTTGCCTTCCTCGCGGGCCGCCAGGATCCTGCGAATTGCGTCTTTGGATATGCCTTTGACCTGCATGAGGCCTACACGGATAGCAGGACCTATCGCCTCGTCTTTCGTTTTGCCCCCTGTTCCTTCTATGGTCTCCACCGAATATTTCTCCTGGCTGCGGTTGATGTCGAGCGGCAGCACACGCACGCCGCGGCGCTTGGCCTCCACGAGCAGTGTGCGGGGCGAGTAGAACCCCATGGGCTGGGCGCTCAGGACCGCAGCGTAGAAGTGGGCCGGGTAGTGGCGCACCATGTATGCCGTGCGGTAGGCGGTGTCGGCGAACGCGGCGGCATGCGCCTCGCAGAACCCATAGCCCGCGTAGCCCACAATGTAGGAGAAGATGGTTTCAGCTACCTTCGGATCTGTTCCGCCTGCCATGGCTTTGGCCACGAAGTCGCGGCCGATCTCCTCCATTTCGCGCATGGACCGAAAGTGTGTCATCACTTTGCGCAGGCGGTCGGCTTCGCCCGGGGTGAAACCCGCTATGGTCGTGGCGATCTGGATCACCTGCTCCTGGTAGAGGACGACTCCGTAAGTCTTGTCGAGAATCGGGGCCAGCCTGGGATCTATGTAGGAGATCTCCTCATCGCCGCGGCGACGCGCGATAAACGGCTCCACCATGTTGCCCTGAATCGGCCCCGGTCGGATCAGAGCAACACTTGCTACGATGTCTTCGAAGCTGTCGGCGCCGAGGCGTGTCTGCAGGGCGCGCTGGGCCGGGCTTTCCAGCTGGAACACGCCGATGGTTTCACCTGCGTTGAGCATCTCGTACGTGGCCCTGTCGCCGTGGGGTATGCGGTCGAAGTCGAAGCCGGGGTCGGGGCCAGAGCCGGATCCATCACTGCGAGCGGCGCAGGAGTCGCTGCGAGCGTCGGCGTGACTGCCGTTGGTTGCGCCACTGCCGCTAGTCGCACGGTTGTCGCTGGTCGCACCACTGCCGCGAACCATGTCTACGGCGTGTTCCACTGCCCCCAGTGTTCGCAGGGAGAGCAGGTCCAGCTTGATGAGGCCCAGGTCTTCGATGGTGTCTTTATCGAACTGGGTGATGGCGATGCCCTTGGCGGCCATCTGAAGTGGGGTTACACAGGTAAGAGGTTCGCTTGAGATGACCAGCCCGCCCAGGTGAGTACCGATGTGGCGGGGATAGCCTGCCACAGACTCTGCCAGAGTGAGCAGGAGTTCATATTTCCACGCGGGTATGCCGGAGTCGCGCATCTCGGGGTACCGGCTGAAAGCTGCGCGCACTGCGTCCGCCGGGACGTGGGGTAGTGTTTTGGCCAGGCGATCGATATCGGCCTGCGGGAATCCGAGTACCCGGCCAAAGTCGCGCACGGCCGACCTGCCTTGGAAAGTGTTGAATGTGCAGACTGACGCGACATGCTCCTCGCCATAGCGCTGATATACGTAGCGTGCCACATCATCACGCCGCTCTGACTCGAAGTCGATGTCGATGTCAGGCTTTTGGGCGCGCTCCAGGCTCATGAATCTTTCAAAGAGCAATCCTCGGGCTATCGAATCCACATTGGTCAGGCGGAGGCAATACGCCACGGCGGAATCGGCCGCGGATCCGCGACCGGCATAGCGGATGCCCTGCGACCGGGCCCAGCATGCAATGTCCCAAACGGCGAGGAAGTAGTCTTCGAAGCCCAGGGTGGTTATGATGTTGAGCTCGTGGTCCAGCCTCGATCGAATGGCTGGAGTGATTCGACCGTACCGTTCGACGGCGCCTTGCATCGTAAGGCGTCTGAGGATGGCGGCGGCCGGTTCGCCGGCCGGATGCCTGGCGGAGTCGTTGGAATTGCCGGCGTCGTTGGCGGAAACGCTGCCGTTGCCGCAGCCCCGGCCGCCTGGCGAGGCCTGATACTTTGGGAACAGACGGCGCGATAGATCCAGCCCTGGCGTGCATCTTTCGGCTATCGCGAGAGTGTTGGCAATGGCCTCGGGGTATTTGGCGAACAACTCGCCCATTTCCTCTGAGGATTTCAGGTAGTTCTCGGCGTTCACGCGCCGCTCGGGGTGTATATCGTCAAGGGTGGTGAGGGTTCGGACGCATGTTAACGCGTCGTGCACCTCGAACCGGGACTTCTCTGCATAGTGCACGTTGTTGGTGGCGACCAGGCCGAGGCCAGCGGCGGATGCCAGCTCGGCCAGGGAGGCGTTGAGCGCCGACGCGCCCGGCGTCAGTGTGTGCTGCAACTCGATGTAGAAGTTGTCATGGCCGAATATGGAGGCAAGTTCCTTGGCTGCCGCCAGAGCTTCGACGAACCTTCCGGCGGCAATCAGGGAGGCAACGCGTCCGCGGCGGCAGCCCGACAGTGCGATTATGTGGCCGGAATGTCGTCTCAATATCTCCAGGGAGGCATGGGGATCAAGGCGGGGTGAGGACATGTAGGCATCAGTCAATATGCGGCAGATATTGGAATAGCCGCAGGGGTCGGCAGCGAGCAGGGTAAGGTGGGAGAGGGGATGGCCGGCAGGGCGATCGGTGCGGGCGGCGCGGGCAGTGTCGCCTCCGTTGCTGCGGTCTTCGTGAGTCTCGGATCCCTCGTGCCTTACTGTCAGCTCTGTACCGCATATTGGCTTGATTCCATGCTTTGCGGCGGCTTTCGTCAGCTCTACCATGGCACTGACGTTGTTGTGGTCGGTTATGGCTATGGCGGGCATGCCGAAGGATGCGGCCCGGGCCACCAGAGTTGTGCAGGTATCCGCGCCGTCGAGGAAGGAATACTGGGAATGGACGTGAAGATGGACGAAGTCTTTCATGTGCTCAGTCGAGCACCCGCGACAGCGCCCATTCGCCCGGGGCTTCGCGGCACAGCTCATAGCAGCCCCCTCCCGCCGAGGTGATCAGGTAGTAGTCCTTTTCCTCCTCGCCGTCCCACCATTCACCCGACTCGCGCCAGTAATCGATGACCTGTGCGACCGGGCGCCATTTGTCCGGCCAGTAGAACCGGGACGGCGAACCGGCGGGCCCTTCTACAACACGAACGTGAGCATCGATTTTCCTGGCCATAGAAATCACGTCCTATCTGCTAGACTGAAAGCGCGCTCTTGTCAGCCCATGTGCCGACATCACCTGTATTCGGATCTGGCCTCCGGCATGCAATCCCGTCAGGAGCACAACGAAGACAGCCGGAGCTGAATGGGACCCGGGGATAGACCCAGGGGGCAGATCCGAGGACAAGTCCACAGATAGATCCAAGGGCAGACCCGAGGGTCGACCCAAGGACTGCCCGAAGGATGAAAGGGCAATTAATGTAGTCCGGTGTTATACCCCCGGGGGTATCCAAGCAGAGATGCCGTCAGATTTTGATAACAGTTTTGCCGATGGACGCAGAGTTTGAGTACATGCATTTGAGTCCAGGCCGCCTGGGTATCATAGACAGCTATAAAGGGATTTTACAGACAGATCTTCTGATATTATAAGTCAAGAACATGGCATAACGCACCGTCTCTCGCGAGGCAATACCAAATATATCCGTATAATGGGATATCATGTTTGCCAGGCTGTCCGATTTCGCGCCCGGACTGATAGGATACCCCCCGTTTTCGTGGTTTGGAGGCAGTTGGGTGCTCCTCCGAAATCGATGTACTCAAAAGTTGCGGGCATCTCCGAAACTATTGATGAAAAATGACACTATCGCAGCTCAGGCCGTTTTGACCCACAGTTATCGCAGCTAGACCAGCTAAAGGGCCTTTTCCGCCAGGATGCCCAGCGACCCCGAAAATCCAGGACCACTCGAACCCAGAAACTCCGGGGGTCTCACTAGTGGTCATCCTCGAACAAGATTATTGCTGCCATATTATTACCTATATAACGGAGGAAACTAGATCAACGATTCAGCCAGCATGCGGTCGCGTCGCGACCTTACGAGAGTATTTGCGGTGGTTACGCTTCTTGCGCCGAATTTCTCCCGTATAGACTCTATCGCGTGCTCGAGTTCACGCTGCCCGGTTTCGGGTTGCGCTGCCGGGCCGAATATGGACAGCTGTACCGCTGCGGGCGCTACTAGCCCGGAAGCGCGGACGCGTATTGCCGACACCGGCCCGGACACCCTGCCCTCGGCCGCATGTATCACAGCTCGCGTGATTTGCTGCAAGGAGTCAGCGGGGCGGCGAAAGTAATGGCGCTTCAGTACCGGGCCGCTGCTCCTGCCATCGATATTGTCGGCACTATCCCTTTTACCGTTGCTGTTCCCGGCGCCCTTTGGTGCTATGCCGCCGGCAGCGCTCGCCCGCTGCGCCGTTTCTAGCTCGAGTTCGATGCAGGATACAGCGCGACTGCCCGAGGCGCTGAGCCTAGCGGCGATCTCAGAAGTGCATACGCGCAGGCACTGCTCCAGGTCGGGCCACTCGCATACGGGAAAGTCGAACGACATGTAGCATTCAATCGTTTCCTCTGGGTACGCCGCACGAACAGGGGATCGGTCGATGCCCCGGCTCAACAAGTGAGCCGCAAGGCCCGCTTCGCCCAGCTGGGAAGTGAGCATGGGCAAGGGAACCGCTTGGAGTTGGCCCACTGTGTTGATCCCCAGCTTTATGAGCTTGTCGACAGTATCCGGCGATAGGGGCCAGAGCGAACCAACCGGTAACTTCGACAGAAGCCGCTCTTCCGTGCCGGACGCGACTGTGATCACTTGCTCTGGATGGGGACCTACAGCTACGCCGGCAGCGACGCTGGCATCGGGACCGGCGTCGGCGCCAGCACCGGCGGCGCGACCGGCACCAACGCCGATGCCGACGCTGACGCCCATCCCCACATCCGCTTCTACTGCGACTCTGGCCATGAGCCGATTGCCCGCCAGACCTATTCGAACCTCTAAGCGAGCCTTGTCCCTGGATTCGCTCACGATGGAATCGGCTATTGCTCGGGCGTCGCCGCAACCGGTGAAGTCGGTGAATGCGCCGTCTATAGCGATGGGCTCAACAAGCGGAGTATGTTCGTAGCAGATGTCCCACACCTTGCCGGCGAGACGCGGGTAGGCATCGGGTTCTTGATCTACGAAGACCGCGCCTGGGCATGCTTGCCGAGCGTGCCTGCGCGTTGCCCCTGGGAGCACCCCTGCTGCGGACAATTCGGGCGATACTCCTATGACGGTGTTTTTGTTGACCGCCGCGAAGGATTTGCCCCGAAGATCGGGATTGAGCATCACGTGAGCGGCGGAATGTAAGAATGGGATGTGTATGTAAGCGATGGAGCGCATTCTGATACGCCTCCGCTATAGAACATATGTTCGGTAAACTCATTATATGCGGAGAACGGCGGGAAGTCAACGAACCTGAAGCTGAACCTGAAGCTGAACATCTTACTTGTTCAGCGCGGTCAGCAGTCCCGCCTGCCGTAAGTTCGGATTTCGCCGAATAACGGCACCAAATGCACAAGACCCGGAAAGCAGCAGCTGCCGTTGGCTTCAGTGATGGTCTGGCTAATGCCCTGAAGCTGGGAGCCGTGCACTGTGATGCTTTGTATACGGGGAAGTCTGCGGCGCCAGTCGTCGGGGATCTGTCGTGGCATTTCGATACCAACCCCGACCCGTCCGTCGATTTGCGTCTCGCGAATTTCGAGGAGTCGCTTGAGGCGGCGGTCTTCCTTCTCGAACGGGGATGGGAGAAGGCAGCGTTCTACGTACTGGGCTACGGGATTCATGCTCTTCAGGACGTTTTCGCTCACGGCGATTCGACCCCGCTAGACCATGTATGGGCCGTCGTAATTGGGACGATGCAGAAAGAGGGACAGACAGGCAAGCTCGAACTGTGGAGCTGGATGGACGCAGCAGACATGGACGGCCCCAATACTCCGGCCCAAGGCGGAGAATCCCAGCGGGCTCAGACCGCTAAGGAAGTGACGACAGCCATACTGCAGGGGTTTCGTGATCTGTGGCAGTCAATCCGCGGACTGTTTCGGGACTAGCGGCGGCCTATGGACACACGTCAGGGAAGGGGGTTGCGCGGGTGAACACGACCGCTCATCCGGATCGGAAGGCCGTTCTGAAGCTGGCGGCAACCGCGCTCTGCATCGTGACCCTCGCGTCGACATGGAGCGCGATCGGAAGTTACTCCGCAGAGACTGCGCCGGGACCCGGTTCGACCATTGCTGCAGGGTCCGGATATTCGCTCCTCATCGGCGCCGGCGGAAGCGTGTGGGGCTGGGGCGGGAATGACTCACATCAGGTGAATGGCGACATGTGGCAGATTTCATATGCGCCACGCAGGGTCGGCATCTCGGGAGTTGTCTCTGTCGCGGCAGGCAGTAGCTTCTCGATGGCCCTGACCGGCGATGGCTTGGTCTGGCAGTGGGGCGAGATATCCGAGAAGTTCGGCAAGTCCGTCTATCTTCGCATTCCTACGCGCGTCCTTGGCCTGCCGCGGGCGCGGGCGATATCCGCTGGTGGGGATCACAGCATGGCGATGTGCAGCGACGAAACTGTATGGACCTGGGGCCAGAACGGGCATGGGCAACTCGGCGGCGGCGATGCTAAGTATCGTGCAACTCCAGGCATTGTCGAGGGCCTGTCGAACGTTGTGGCCATTGACGCCGGCTCGGGTTCCTGCATTTCGCTCAAGGCCGATGGGACGGTTTGGACGTGGGGTTACCGTAGTGAATTCGACAGCCGCGGGATGGGATCATGCACTGGCTTTGGGGGCCGACGGTACTGTGTGGGAGCTGGGCGCCAAGAGGCTGCTCTTTCCGTTTGACGTAACCTACAATCTACTATGGCCCGCTCGAGTAGACACCATAGAAAGCGGAGTCCGCTTACTCCCGTAATTGCGTATCCTCATTGACCGCAGGGCGCCGGCCCACACTACCAGGTGGCACCGGCGCCTTGGCGGCAGCGGCAACCTGCCGAAAAGACGCATCGAGTTGCCTATAGGCGCGCATCTCGTGGAGGCATATCCTGGATATCTATAGCCAACCAATATGGGAATGAACACTTTGGCCTCGATAATGGGCAATGTATATGAGCCGTAGGCTGCGTGTTTGCTGCGAAACGCCTATCTGCCTCTACGCATTGCCCACATGACTGGAAAGGATGCAGGTCTTGCTGATTGGCCGAACACATGCCGGGCTCTGCCTACGTTCGGAGACGCCAGTTGTTGGCGGTGATTTTATGCAGGCCTTTGGGCAAACCCTCGTTTAGAAGGGAGTTAGCGAACCTGTAAGGAAAACAGCCGGTTTTCTGCGAGGGCTGTTCAG
>DAOTAC010000051.1:0-10850 GCA_035382325.1 Bacillota bacterium
TCTACAGGTCCCCCAGCTGGCACCTGTCACTCCCTACTTAAACTTTACTCACCCCTCGATAGCCTGTCTAGCAGCCCTTCGATATAGGTTATCGTACATGCTTGTCCTGATTATTCACGCAACCGGTAACGGAAATCGCGAAATCGAGAGAGCAGGGACGGCCCGAGGCCGTCCCTGCCGCGCGTATCCGTCGCGTATCCGTTACACGGTTGCCATTTCCGTCGATGTGCTGCTGTGCGGCCCTACTGAGAGCGAGGCCTTGGGAACGCTTTCCATACGATTGTGTGCGGTTTCGCTTGTGCATCTGGCGCCGCTGCCTGTTTCGGCCTGGGCGGTTCCCGCTCTACTGCCGGCTCTACCGCCGGCTCTGCTTCCGGCCCTGCCGCTGGCTTGTTCGACGGTTCCTTCGGCGGTTCCACAAGCAGATCTACGCTCACACCCAGGGTTGACTCCGCGTCGGGTTCGTGTTCGCCGCCTGGCTCAGGCAGGATCTGGTCCGCGGGCACGGGCCAGGCCATGTAGTTCGAGTGCCCAACGGGCTCAAGTCCAAAGTGCTCCGGCGAATAGCCCTGGCTACGGATGAAATGAGCTGCCGCATCCATCTCCTCGGGTCGCAAGGGCACATCGGCGCGGCCCGTGTCGCCAGGTAAAGTCACCTGCAGCATCACCCCCCTGGCGTCAGTCAGTTCCAATGGGCCGGCCCATCATCACTATATTCCCGCCAGGGTTGTCACTTGCCTCTGAGCCGACAGCTTACTTCGATTTCCCCGCCCGCCCCTGCCACGCGTGGAGCGCCAACGCCACAGCGATGACTCCGTACGCAAGGAAGCTCCGGAAATACTCGCCAACCTGGGAGACCCCAAACAGGCGCTGCCCGGCCAATGGCGATACCACGAACAATGTATGGAAAAGCAGAGTCCCGACTATGGCGTTCCATATGGTCGCGCGCCTGGTCGTAGCGCCGCCCACCAGGATCGCGGCGACTGAGAACATACCCACCTGTTCATGGCTGCTGTACGTGTTGAACGTGCCGATATTCTGCAGGAATATCAGCTGCCCCCACGCAGCAAGCACAGTCGACATCATTATCGCAATGATGCGCGTTCGGTCTACATTGATCCCCGCCACTTGGGCGATGTGCATGTCCTGCCCCACCGCCCTCATCTCCTGCCCCAGTTTGGTACGGGTGATGAAGGTCGTCAGCACGCAGAGTATGCCGATGATAAACAGCGTGCAGATGGGAAACCGCCACGGGCCCAGCCTGGTTCCACCGATCGAGGTGAACACGAAGCCGTTCCACAGCCAGTCCATTGCGCGATCCAGCGAGTAGGAAAGGCCTATCAGGTCAATGGTATTCCTCAGTCCAATACCTGACCCCAGCATGAGCACAGGGTCCTTCATGGGGATGAGCGTGCCCAGCAAGACCAGGAAGACTAGCTGGTAGATGCCGTTAGCGAAGAAGCCCATGATCATGCTCGTAACCATCTCGCGACCCTTGGCCTGGTTGAGCGTTCTCCCTACAAGCCAGCCCAATAGCATGGCGATGGGTACCGAGATGACCGCCGCTAGTGCAAAGCCGGCCAGGCCTTCGATATGGTAGTGCGTCACGATCACCAAGGCTGTCTGCCCGGCCATGGCACCAATCACTATTCCGAAGTTAAGCCCCAACCCCGCCATGACCGGGATTATCAGCGATATCACCAGGAACGCATTGCGTCCGAATCGCCCTACTACCTCATTTATAAGGTAGTTAATATCCAGCCGTGCCGCAGCAATTCCGGCAATCGATATGGCAAGGAAGAAGATCGGGACTGACCAGTTCCTGAGTATGCTCGAGATTCCCGCGCCCAGGCCTCTAGCCGGCGTCTCGACCTGTGCAGTTGATTGTTCCGACATACCGGCTACCTCCTTTCAGCCCGGGTGAGGGCGTAGATGATCATTCCGTTGCTCATGATCATGCGTGCAATTTCGCTTATGTCTGCTCCCTGCAGCACCGTCTGGGTGACCGGCAAGGCTATCGTAAGCAGCGTGTGAAATAGCACGGTCCCGATGAGAGCGTGCCCGATAGTGGCCTTGCGAAGCGAAGCGCCGCCAATCAGAACAGACGCGACGGCAGGGAATGCCGCCGTCAGTGGCGCCGTATACAGCTGCACAAAGCCGTAGCTCTGTGAATACACCAGGATTCCTATGGCCGCTAGCACCGTGGAGAGTGTCACGCCCAGGGTGCGCATTCGCTGCACGTTGATACCGGAAGACCTCGCATACATCGGGTTAGACCCGACGGTGCGCATTGCCAAGCCCGCTTTGGATTTGAAAAACAGGGCAATCAGGACGAAGAACACGCCCATGAACAACAGAAGCCCTGTGGGAATATACACGTTGAAGATGCTGAACCCAAGGAAGTCATTGAGAACCTTCCCGAACGTTCGGTCGAGTGTGATCGTAGTTCTCAAACCCTTCCCGCCCAGAGCGAATATCATCGCCGGATTGCGGTAGGGCGCAAGCAACCAGAACATGCACATGCCGGATACCACCGAAAACCCTACGTAGGTGCCGACCATCATCTCCTGGCCCTGAACACGCTCAAGCAGCATCGCGTAGAGATAGCCCGCTATCACCGCTAGAGGTATGGCAATCGCCATTGCCGCAAAGAACCCGGCGAAGCCCTTAAGGCCCCAGTTCATGCTGGTCACAGCTCCCACAAGACCGGCTATGACGCCCACGGGAAGGCCGAAATTGAGGCCGACTCCACACGCCAGAGTTGGCAGCATGGCCAGAACCAGAATTCCGTTCATGCCTATCCTGGTGATCGAGTCCTTGATCAGGATGGACAAGTCCATGCGCATGATCACTGCCAGCGCAAACAGCGACAGTAGAAAGGCGATGATTATGAGCCGAGGTAGCCCCAGTTGCTCATACGCATTCTTGGCAAGTTGCCGAATACCGGCCTTGGACTCATCACTCATGTTAGCTCACCTCCTCGAGCGTCGCGCTCTTGCCGGCCATCATCAGGCCGAAGTCAACATCGGACGCGTCGGGCGGCAGCACACCGGCGATTTGCCCACGGTAGACTATGGCTATCCTGTCGCAGATCTTCCTCAGTTCACCAAGCTCCGATGACGTCATCACGATGGTCATGCCATGCTCCCTATTGAACTTGACCAATAGGTCGAGCACCAACTGCTTGGCGCCCACGTCTATGCCGCGCGTAGGTTCCGAAACCCAGAGCACCTCGGGCTCCATCGTGAACGCCCGACCAAGGCACACCTTCTGCTGGTTGCCTCCTGAAAGCCGTCGCACAAGCTGAGCCGGTCCTGTGCACCTGATATCAAGGTCACGAATCACGGAAAGAGCATGCTCTCTCATGGCGGCCCGATCCTCAAGGCGCAGACTTGGCAGCACGCCTGGCTGGAGAAACTTGCCCTGAACTTGCATAGCCGTGAGAATGATGTTCATCTCTATGGACTCATCTAGCAACAATCCCACGCCTCTACGATCCTCCGATACGAAGGCCATGCCCGAAAGCAACGCATGTTTCGGGTCGTTCAGAGGTATCCGGACCCCATCTTTGGTGACCAGACCGCTCGCTGGATACATGCCTATCACGCCGTTTGCGATACCCACCTTACCGTGGCCGGCAAGGCCGCCTATGCCCAGGATTTCTCCGCGTCTCACCGCAAGGTTCAGCTCGCGTACGCGCTCACCAGGCATGTCTACCTTGAGGTTCTCGATTTTCAGGACGACATCCTTGTCGGACGGCTCCGACTTCCTCGGCGGCAGAACAGGCCTTTCTATTTTTCTTCCCACCATGAGCTGGGCGATTCTATCCAGTTTTGCCTCGTCGCGAGGCATTCTTGAGACTACCTCTCCGTCGCGAAGTATGGTGATGTTGTCCGCGACCTCCATCACTTCATCAAGACGGTGCGTGATGAAGAGAATCGCGATGCCCTCGGAGCTCAGCCGTTTCATGGCGGCGAGCAACAAAGAGGCCTCGCTCTCAGTAAGAACAGCGGTAGGCTCATCAAACACGAGTAACCGCACGTTCTTCTTGTCGATCTCGCGAGCTATCTCCACAAACTGCATATGCCCCACCGGCATCCCGCCTACCAGCGCCATCTCATCGATGGAGAGCGCTAGCTTGCCCAGGGCCACTCGAGAATCGGATTGCATCAAAGGCTCGTCCAGTGTTTCCAGCTTGGGCCCGAAGAGGCGGCTCGCTACATTGCTTCGAGTCGGCTCACGGTTGAGCTTGATGTTTTCGGAAACGGTGAACCCCGGTATCAGCATGAACTCCTGGTGAACCATGCCGATGCCGAGTTCCATCGCTTTCCTCGGCGAGTCAATGGTGACTGGCTGCCCACCCACAACTATCTGACCCTCGAATCCGCCTGTATCGAGTATCACCTGCATTCCGAAGAGAATGTTCATGAGTGTGCTCTTGCCTGCGCCATTCTCGCCCACGAGCGCATGAATCTCCCCAGGGCTCATACTCAGATTAACGTCCTTCAGAACAGTAGTTCCAAAGAAGCTCTTGGTAATACCCTTGAGCTCGAGGACATTTCCGCTGCCCATATCAAGACCCCTCTCGATAGTCTGAAAGGGCAATCACGCGCGGGCGCCGAACAAAGCCCGGCGCCCGCCACGCTATGCGCTGCACACCACGATGGTCAGCAACTGCCCTTTCTAGTGCTCCGCTACTTCACGTCCTTGCCAAATACGATCGAGCTAATCAGATAGCGGTAGTAGCAGCCTGTCGCGCTGTGACGCTCGAATTCCATTGGCACGCCGGCGAGCTGCTCAACAACTTTCTTCACGGCAGCCATGTCCTTGATGTTGAGCTTCTTCTCCACGGCGAGCTTGGCAACTTCCACACCGGCCACGGTATTCAGATAGCTGGATGCCACAGGCCAGGTCGCCATGCGCCCTGACATTCCCCTCTTGACTATCTCTGCGTTGATGGCCTTAACTATCGCAGGGAAGTTGCCCGCCATTTGCTCAGTGATCTCCAGGCCCAGAGCTGCAGGATACCCATGAGTCGGGCTCGGGCAGCACTGCTCGGGGAAGATCGCTCCTGCCTTAAGAACCGCTGTGATCAAGGGTTCCTGCATACCGCAGTTGGTAGAGAAGAAGGCGGTATCCTTTCCGTACTTGGCCACCTGCCGGGGTACATCCTCCAGGATGAACTGCTGGGCCGCGGGGAGTCCGCCCTCTCCCATGGGGTCGGGAGCGGTCACGAAAACAAACTGCATCCCGAGTTTCTTGCACTCCTCATCCATGATGTCGCGCCTGGCAGCCAGGTCGGCATAGGACATGTGACGCGGGAACGAGTAGTGCAGGAAGGTCTTTGCGCCCAGCTTCTTGGCCAGTTGAGGAATGGACCGACCACGAGCTGGGTTATTCGGGATCAAGGAAAGGTCGGCTACCGGGTCGATCGTTGGCGGGTCTTCATGAGGTTCGCCGATCACGAAGAGAATGTCCGGCCTGAGTTGCTTGACCTTACGGATAGCAGCCACAGTGCCCGGCACTCCCTGGTTGACCACGATGGCCTTGATCGCCGGGTCGGCGGCGAGACTGGTGATCTGAGCGATGTATGTCTCCTGCTCGGCCATGAAGTTGTCAGGATACGTACGGTGCTCGATCATACCAGGGTACTTGGCGACAACGAACTCGGCCCCACGATATTCATCTTCGCCCTGTGATACTGTACCGGTAACAACACCGATCTTGAACGCAGGCGCGCCCAACGATACGCTAGCGACACCGAGAACCAGGATAAGCGCAGCAATCACCAATAGGCTTTTCTTAAACATCTAAGCGCTTCTCTCCCTTCCATTCTTCCGGGGTTGCCGTATATGCGACACCTACCCCGAAGCATAGGTTGAAAGCTATTATTCGCCTTGGCTCTCCAGTTTCCTGCTTACAGCCCGACCTTGTGTTTATTCCCTGTGGCTCTCTGCGCCCGCACAATCCCGATTTCCGCCTACTCCCCGGACAGGACTAATCGTCGATACGTAGTAATTGTAGTGTGAAACACGAGCGATATTGACTTTGCGGTCCGCATAGAATGGACATGGATTACACGTTTCATGGATTACACGTTTTGAGAGGAATGAGCTTGCCATGAGTTCTGTTGAGGACAGAGAACGCGAGATAATGTTGGAGTTAGTTCGAGTGACCGAGACTGCCGCGTTACGAGCAGCCCGCTGCATGGGAATGGGCGACTGCAACCTGGTGGACGACGCGGCGGTCGACGGCATGCGCGGGATGCTGTCACTTATCAATATCAACGGTACGATAGTAATAGGCGAAGGTGAGAAAGACCAGGCCCCGATGCTCTATTGCGGTGAGCGGGTAGGTACTGGCCGTGATGAGTGCGATGTCGATCTGGCCGTCGACCCTGTGGAAGGTACCAGGCTCGTGGCCAACGGCTTGCCCAACGCCATATCGGTGATGGTCGTGGCTGATCGAGGCACCTTGATGCCGGTGCCCACATTCTACATGCACAAGATCGCGGTCGGCCCCGAAGCTCGCGACTACATCGACATAAACGCCCCTGTCCGCGAGAACCTGCGGGTCGTAGCTGCAGCTTTAGGCCGCAAGGTCAGAGACCTAACAGTAGTCATTCTAAATCGGCCCAGGCATGACCAGCTCATCAGCGAGGTGCGCGAGTGCGGCGCCCGGATAAAGCTCATACAGGACGGCGATGTCGCTGCTGCGATATCAACTGCCCTTCCTAACACAGGCGTCGATATGCTGATGGGAATAGGCGGCGCGCCGGAGGCTGTGCTCACGGCGGCCGCCATCAAGTGCTTAGGCGGCGAACTCCAAACGAAGCTCTGGATAAGGGATGACGAAGATGCGGCCCGTGCCCGCGAACGCGGCTTCGATGATATGGAGCGTGTGTATTGTTCCGAAGACTTGGCACGCGGCAATAGCATAGTATTTGCCGCCACAGGCATCACCGACGGTGATATGCTGCAGGGCGTTAGGTACTACGGCCAGAAGGCCACTACCGAGTCTATTGTCATGCGCATGCTGACTGGTACCGTCCGCCGCATACATACCACACACGATCTTTCGCGAAAGACTCTCAGGTCGTTCAAGGCCGGCCAAGAGATGATACCGTGATTTTCGGGCCGACTTCCACGGCGAATTTGGCGCCTCCCGCGGCTTTGCCATCGGCCCTAATCCGCGCATCGACGAGATAGCGGCCAGGCGGCAACTCGGGGCCCTCAAGCTCCATGCGAAATGCCCGCATGCACCCTGGCAGCGCTACCGCCGGCCCGAATTCGGCCTCAGCGGCACGCGTTCCGTCGGCAGCCGTAATGGACACCCGCCCATCGACCCTTGCGTATGCGCCGCCCTCGTTGGCAACCTTCAGCGCCAGCGCAGGGCGGCTGTTTTCCGCGCCTGAGCTTTCAACACACGCCTCCACCACTGCAAGCCGGGCACGGTCGCGCCACGACAGCTTGACCATTACGGGAAGCACTATCGTGCTGCCGACCTCCAGGCCCTGCGACGCGAGCCGGGCGGGCATAGGTGCGCTCGAGATGATGAGCGCCGCACAGAGCCCACTCCGGCCGGGCATGTCGATATAGGCCCGGTCAAGCTCCAGCCTGACCGCTGCGGCTCGGTCGGGCATTACGGTCATCGGCCCCGCCGGCGACAGAATGAGCCCGGCGGCGACCTCGGGTGGGCAGGGCAGCACGTCTATGCTGCCATCCGCGTTATGCGCGATCCCCGCGATCTGGAAATCCACTACGATCGGGGTCGTGCCGCGGTTCGCCACGTTTATCTGCCCGACCCGGGTGTCGGGCAGCCACAGAAACCGACCCAGCTCTTTCTGGATGATTGCGGGCGTAACGGTCAGCCCTGATACGCCTCTAGAAAGCCATCGACCATCTGCCCCGGGGGCGGACCATGCCGCGACAGACAGTGTGACGGCAAGAATTACGGCAATAGCCATTCGTGTCATCGATGTTCGCCTACAGCCGTGGCTCAATTGCAAACCGAACTGTCATCACGTATGCCTTCGCCGGGTTATCCAAAGGAGGGTCGGAGTATTCTACAACCTGACGGAATGAGATGAGTTCCGAGTCTCCGCCGCTGGCGCTGGGCCCTCCGAGGCGTATCGTAGCAGGCGCCACAGATATCACCCGGTAATCGCCTCCACTGCATTTCCATTCGAGAGGGTTGGTCAGCAACTCGGTGAGCCCAGGGCCCTTCATGTACGGTGTGCTGCAGCTGATTGTGGCCTCGTAGTCAACATTGCTCAGCATGGTGACTGTGACGGCATTCTCGAGATCATTGGTTCCGGGGTACAAGTCGTTCCACTCGATTAAGTCGGGCGAGGTGTAGATACTGACTGCGGGCGCGATCCTTCCCTGAACTACAAGACTGCACTCTTCCTGGCAGTTTGCGTGCATGCCCCATGCCGTCAGCACAGCAAACGCCAAGACAAGCGCGACGCGAACGATGGCCGAACGATTTCGGCCGTGCCTGGGACTAAACGGGATCGTGATCATACGCGAAACCCCTCCTTGATACATTTGTCAAGAAGGGGCATTCCCGCTGGTGCCATATTATTCCTCTCACACTTAAGGGCGATCTTGCATCGCCCGACCTGGTGATATTCCGAAGATCTTAGCAGCATTGGCCGACGTCGCCGCAGCTACATCCTGAAATGAGGTGTTCCTGGTCTCCGCGATCTTCCGCACCACTTCCACAACATAGGCAGGTTCGTTCCGCTGTCCGCGGTACGGACTCGGCGGAAGGTATGGAGAGTCAGTCTCCACCAAAAGGTGATCTAGTGGGATCTGAGCGGCAACCTCCACTTGCTTTCGCGCGTTCCGATAAGTGACGGGCCCGGCCAGAGAGATGTGGCACCCGATCCTCACCAGTTCACGCGCCATCTCTGCGCTGCCTGAGTAGCAGTGCAAGACGATCGCCGGGATGTGATCGGAGTACTCCTGCACTATCTTCAGGATGTCGCTGTGGGCGTCACGGTTATGGATCTCGACAGGCAGGCCCATCTCCCGCGCCAAATCCATCTGCGCACGAAATACTCGCAGCTGATCGTCGCGCGGCGACAGTTCGCGGTAGTAGTCCAGGCCTATCTCACCTATGCCTACTACTTTAGGAGCCGACAGAATCTCCGCGATTTCGCCAATCGCCTCGTCTACAATTCCTGTCGCTTCGTGCGGATGAATCCCGGCCAGCGCGTAGACTTCGGGATATGCGGTCGCGTTCGCGATGGCCGCTTTCGATGACGCAACATCGCCGCCGGGGTTTATGATGGCCCCCACTCCTGCCGCCCGCGCCCTGGCAATGACCATATCGATTTCGTTCGAGAACGCGCCGTCATCCAGGTGCGCGTGGGAGTCGATAACCAATCTCTACTTCACCTTGCTCCCGGACGCAATCGGCCGATCCAGCGTAAGCACGGAAAGCTCCTTCAGGTCGCCCCCGGTAGACGCTGCCAGCAGCATGCCATTGGAGACTTCACCTCGCAGCGTGGCAGGCTTCAGGTTGGAAACCACGACAACCTGCTTGCCTACGAGTTCCTCCGGCGAGTAGTGCCGGGCGATCCCCGCAACGATCTGCCGGCGCTCCTGCCCCAGGTCCACCTGGATCTTGACTAGCTTGTCGGATCCGGATACCCTCTCGGCCTCCAGAATGGTAGCCACTCGCAGATCCACCCTGGCAAAGTCCTCAATGCCTATGAGATCCGACTCAGGCGGCGCAGGCCCATCTGCCGGCTTATCGGCCGGTTTGTCCGCCGGTTTGTCTGCCGCCTTGTCTGCCGGCTTATCCGCCGGCTTATCCGCCGGTTTGCCGGCCGATACCGATACAGCCTCGGCCTTCGTATCGAAACGGGGGAACACCGGTTCGCCGCGGCGAATCTGGGTGCCCGGCACCATGCCGCCCCAGCGCGTCGCGTCCCATCCGGCATCTGCAGGATCGCCGGAAAGACCAAGCTGCACCCAGATCTCGCTCGCCTTTCGGGTCAGTACAGGAGAGAGCGCTACGGTAGCGATGCGGAGGCTTTCAGCCAGGTTGTACAGAACCGTGCCCAGCCTGCGCCGGCCCTCGTCCGTCCTGGCCAATGCCCATGGAGCAGCCTCATCTACATACTTGTTGGCCGCGTCGACCAGGCGGAAGACCTGAGCCATGCCCTCCTGGAAGTCAAGCCTATCGAAGGCGTCCGCCGCCTTTTCGACAACCTCGCCTGCAAGCTCCGGAATGGCCCGGTCCATATCGATCCACTCGCCGGTCGCTGGTACGACGCCGCCTGCGAACTTATTTATCATCGCAGTGGTTCGGCTCAGCAGATTACCCAGATCGTTGGCGAGATCGGCGTTCACCCTGTAGATAAAGGACATGCGAGAAAAATCTGCGTCCTGGCCGAACGGCGCCTCGCGCAGCACGAAGTAACGGAGCGCATCCACGCCGAACTCATCTGCGTATTCCTTCGGCTTGATCACGTTCCCCTTGGACTTGGACATCTTTTCGCCCTCAACAGTCCACCAGCCGTGCCCAAACACGCATTTGGGCAAGGGCAGACCCAGCGCCATGAGCACAGCGGGCCATATCACCGAGTGGAACCTGACGATCTCCTTGCCCACTACGTGCGCATCGGCCGGCCAGTACCGCGCAAATCTCTCAGGATCGTCCACGTATCCGATGGCCGTGAGGTAATTCGTAAGCGCATCAAGCCATACGTACACTACGTGACCCAGGGCGAACGGCACCGGGATGCCCCACGTGAAGGTAGTACGCGACACACACAGGTCCTCCAGCCCGCCCTTTATGAAGTTGACCATTTCATGGCGCCTGCTGGCCGGCTGAAT
>DAOTAC010000052.1:0-10708 GCA_035382325.1 Bacillota bacterium
CCTTTTAGCTGGTCCGATGATAAATGCCGCTGGGGACTGCGCCCAGCGGCATTCGTATTTGTCTGCGAAATGTGTGCGAAACTCCTTCGTGTGTGCAAGGCTTATTTCCGGTCCCCGCCAAGAAGCATGCTCTCAAGTTTGTTTACAGCGCCCTGTTGCATGTCGGGAAGCACATGGGAGGGCATACGGAATCAGGGGCAAGCCTTGCGGTCGTGCATCTGGTTCATGTCGCTTTCTTCTTTGTAGCCAGGCATATCGCGGGGTAGCATTCCGATCATGTTCATACGCCCAACAAGCGAAACCTAGACGCCAAACGAATGACAACGACCCGTTTTTGGCGTCTGTCTCATAGACAACCGCGTCGTACGATGGCGCGTGAACGGGTTAAGGTCGACCTAAGCGCAGAGGTTATGAAGATCAAGCCTTCTGACAGGAGCGATCATAATGCGCAGTGTTGGAATCGCGTTGCTCGTCCTAGCATGCTCGGCTTGTCTGACCAGTGGATGCGACAGTTCAAAATGCTGACTAATCCTTATGCTGATGCAGCTGACATGGCTCGTATCGTGTACATGGTTGCTTGCTCTGCTCTGGAGTTGCTCATATAGAACTCCGTTGGCCAGTGAGTCCAATGATGCGTTGGCCTGCAAGCGGATAGAATCCATATGCAGAGTGCCGCCTTCTTCAACCCGCAGGCCTGACACTACCTGACGATCTCCCTGAAGAACTTGGCGTAGACAGCCTTTCCAAACCGCTGTCGATACTTCGATAGTATGCTATGGTCACGGGGAAGCTCATCGACGTCATGGCCTAGGAACCAAAACGAACGCCATGTTCAACCTGCACTCTTCGGCCAGCTTCGGTTGGCGTGCGATTCCATAGAGGTAACCTAGTAGAGCCATCTTCAAGGCCACGATATGTTCAGCCGATGGCGCCCCAATATGGCTGTAGAAAGGTTCTGCGATTCTGCGAATGAACGAAAAGCCGACTGCCTCACGTATGGATCTGAGCAAATGCTTGTCAGGGACTCTATCTTCCAGGCTGAACCGGTACAACAGCTTACCTGACGAGTTCTTGATCCCCATCATCATGCATCACCTACCGCTGGCAGTAGCCTCCACGGCTATTCTGCCAGCCTGACGGGTGTTTATGTGCGAGTTTGGCGACAGACCTGCTAGCATACACGTCCACCTGTCACAACCAAGAAGGAGTGCACTCTCCCATGTCGAAAATACTCAAACAGCCATCTGCTGGGGCCAAAGGCCCTGAAAGGAAGAGTGCAATGAAGAAACGTCTACTAGTACTAGGGCTCGCGCTACTGCTCGCAGTTGTCTGGACAAGCCTGGTCAGTGCTGCAGAGCTTACGCTCGGCGGCGGGATAGTGTACCAACTGGGAAGCTATGGCTTCACGTTCAGCAATGGCGACGAAGAAGCGCCCTACGATTGTTCCGCTTCTGCACCCCCGCTTCGGTATGAGTTGAGTCTTGCATATGGACGATGGAATCTGAATGGCTTTCTCACGAAGCAGATCCTGGGCAATGGCACGGTTGATGAAGACTTGGTGGAGCTAGAAGAGAATCTCGCCTACTACGGAGGAGTAACCGCCTTCGGTGGAGACGTCGCCTATCTGTTCGATATCGGGTCATTCAAGCTTGGTCCTTCCATCGGCTACCGAAGCACTCAGGTCATTTCCGGAGTCAAGAGTTCGGACGAAACCGGCTTCGGAGCTGAGGGCATTGGATTCCAGACTCGAGGCCTCAGGCTTGGCGCCTATACGGAGGCAGCTCTGGGCGACAGGTTCTCATTTGGGGCTTCACTTGGATGTTCTCCTCGCCTTGGCGTAGCTGAGATTTCCGAGGGCAGATTCTCTGACACAGAAGATCACATGCATGGATACTACAGCCAAGTTCACGAGATCCCGGCGCCCAGCAAGGCCTTCTCGTTCGACCTGGCAGTAACCGCATCGGTTCGGGTAATGCCAGCAATCGAGATCGTTGGCGGGTATCGGTATGAACACGCCTCCATCGAGCTTGATCCGGAGTCAAGCTCGCACAACGTGTCGGCGTATACAATGAATGCAAGCGTGTTAAGCGTGGGTGCAAGGTACAGGTTCTAGGCTGTTCCAGGGGTATTTCCACAACCGAATAGTGCTAAGAAGCCGCCGGCGCACGGGATTTCACCGCCCGGCGGTTTTTCCGCTTTTACGCCCTTCTAGCTCTACACGTTACCCACATCGCTGGAACGAATGCACATCTTGCTTATAGAATAGAGTAGATACCTTGCCCGAGGGACTCGCCCTGCGCCAGCGAGCGCATGCCGGTAGCTCGAATCGATTTGGGCGCGATGCCTTGGCGGATACCCGCATGGGGTATCTGTGCAGCTCTTCTCCCCTTCTGAGGCGTTGGACGGAGATTTGCCGCACTCATACGGCGAAAACTCTCTGCGTTGGGCCCCGGAGATCGCAAACGCTTGCAGGCCCAGCTAGAGCGGCTAGAACGCGGAAACTCCAGGAGGATTCACTCTAGACCGCCGGAGCGGGCCCACTCTTTCCCGCCTCGCCCCGCCCAAGCCCCGTGGCTACAGCCGGTCAGTCAGCCCGAGCTGCTCTTTGAGCGCTGACTGCAGAGTCTGTGAGAAATTGATGTTGTTGGCCTCTGCCATGGTGTTCAGCCATGCAGGGATCGTGAGCGTCTTCTTCACGGCGCGATTATCATGCTTCTGACGGTATGCCAACATGTCGATATCGATCAGCGAAGCGAAGCTGCCCGGATCAGTACTTATGGTATCGAGCGACGACGCTGGAGGGATATGGTCGCCGTGCTCTTCGAGCGAATAGAGGTACAAGCCCACAGCGTCGCGGGCCATCACTACCGCTTCCGCAAGGCTATCACCTTCTGTGCAGCAGCCAAGAAGGTCTGGGAACTCGACTGAATATCCGCCAACGTCCTCCGGTTGAAGTACTGCAGGATAGGCATAGACGTTCATGCTGATACCTCCGTTTCTTGGGTCAATTGCCACACGCGGGGTTATCAAGCCCAGCCTGCTTCCGAATCTTGGCCAGGGTTCCACGCTTAAGATCTTTGTTGTTGTAGGGGATTACCGGCTGGACGGGCTTATTTGGATGCCGCATGGCATAGTGCGAACCCTGCACTCTGTCCAGGTACCAGCCGTCAGATTCCAGGAGCTTGATCAGTTCTCTCGGTTTCAACTTGCCCCCTCCCAGTACGCCAAGAATAGCACGTGTCAATACGTATGCCAATGGCACCTGGGTGGCGGCAATACGGGATGGCGCATTGAGAACCGCACTGAAAGGCAGCTCCTGGTGCAGTGCGATTCGTCATCCTTCTACGCCGTGGACAACAACAATCATTTCCCGCCCGTGCTACTCCTTCCCGTCCGACACGACGATCTGCCTCACGCAGCTCGGGCAGATCTTATTCGGGATCTTGTCGAGCTGGCGGGCATCCAGCACGTCGTAGGGGTCGGTGTTGTAGTCGCACTGGAACACTGTCATGATGCACATGGCATCGCCGGAGTCATCTGCATGGTGCGACATTCCTACGCCGTGACCCAGCTCGTGCGCCAGTACATAAGCTATCTGGATTGCGCGCCGCCGCTGCCACTCGTCGGGGTGGGCGTCGATGTAGTCTTCCACAGCCTGCTTGATGCGCTCCTCAAGAGCCTCGTGCTCCTGCTTCTGCTGTTCCCTTCGAGCCTCATAGGCGTCGAGGAGCTCGGTGGACTGCCCCGGTTCGGGGTGGAAGTCTTCATAGGTGTGGGGATGCTCATCCATCCACTCTTGGAAATCCCGTTCGATGCTGTCGTCCTCTTCACATGCCCAGTCTTGCCGTCTGACGTGCGCCGCCGCACTTCCCTTCAGGTTATAGTCGAGTAGTCCTAAGGAGATGTTGATCTGGTAGGTGTACTTGGGTGACCCGATCTTCCCTCCGCCGATGTCGGGGAAGGCATATCCGCTGCTATACTGCCACGTGTCGAACACACCCACAATAAGTGGCTCGCCTCTGCTGGACTCCCAGAACTCCAGCCACCCGGGGGGTACGAGGTTGTAGTCGTTGGTGACAGTGACATGCAGCGCTGTCTGCTCAACCGCATTCGTATCGTCGCCGTTGTT
The DNA here is from genome assembly GCA_035382325.1 of Bacillota bacterium. Classification (GTDB taxonomy): domain Bacteria; phylum Bacillota; class DTU025; order DTU025; family DTU025; genus UBA5389. The sequence goes on from DAOTAC010000052.1 coordinate 4,130, forward strand.
GAAGTTGACTATGCGCCGGGCATCGCCGATGCTGCCTGGGCCGGTCCAGTAGCTGCCCGACACCAGTCGTATTCTCAGCCCTGAGAGGGCCTCGAAAGAGCGCGCCGCCGCCTCGGCGACCGGGTCGTGCAGGATGGCGCCCAGAATGCCGTTCTCATCGCACACAAACAGGTACTTATGGTTGGGATCCAACCGCTCATGGGTCAGAGAACCTGCGCCCGAGCTGCCTGTGCCCAGCTTACTGCAGTAAAGACCGCGGTACTTTTCATATAGCGATATCCCGTCTCCGTTCGCCCTCTGCCCTTGGGGATGGGGTGATTCGTCCCAGGCTGCAGGCAGGTTGTTGCCGAACACCTTCATCTGCCTCTCCCAGGCGTCCGCTACGTAGTTGTCGTTATCGTCTATGGGAATAGCGAACTCCGTCTTGTCGGGCTCTCCGTTTACGTGAGCGGGGATCTCGGTGCCGTCCTCAAGCACAGCCGTGACCTTCAGCTTGGCGTGGGCGCCCCAGTCGAAGCAGTCGACCCGCACCGAGCTGATGGAGGGGAATTGGGGGTTGATGGCCTGCTCCTTCGTGGTAGCCGTTTGGCCGTCCTCCGACACTTCGAGATGAGGGTTGTTCTTCGCGCTGATCTTCAGGTCGTATTCCGGGTCGTCAAGGCTGCCGCTCATCGCCGCCGCCAGATCCAATCCCGGGCTGTTCAGGCACACTCCGCGCTCTTTTGACGTGTCCACCAGCTCATAGCGGAATTGCACCTTCTCCATGGGGAACTCAAGGGGGTCATTCTCTAGCTGCAGCCTTGTGGTGATGACCACGCCATTGCCTGCGGATTTCTCGTCGCGCCCACCCTTCGGGAGCCACTCTTCGTACCCGGACGGGCCATAGATTACTGCCTCCAGTTTCTGCGGTCGAGGGGTCAGGGTGAGGGTCACCAATATGTCTGTCGTCGACTTCTCGCTGCTGTTGTCGACGTAATACGATGCCTTTACGGTGAATGTAGCACTGCCCTTGGGATCGGTCAGGAACTTCTGAAGCTCCCAGGGGTTGGGGAACTCTGCAAGCTTCACGGTTGCATCTTCGCCGATCTCGGGGTCGAGATGGGTGTTCGACAGCACCCAGTGAGACGAGGGGGCGATACCGTACTTCTGAGGGTCATCGATCCATTTCTTGAGGTACTGATCGTAGTAGCGCGCCTTGGCTCTCGGGGCCGATGGGTCCGTAAAGCTCTGGATGTTGCCTGCGGATACCACCAGCCTGTAGCCGCTGACGAGACTGACGACGGGCCCCTTGCCCGACCCGGGGGGTATGGGGCTGATGTGTAGGCCCACGCCGGTCTTGTCGAGCGTGCCCTGGCCGTCGTAGACGTAGGTAAGGACCAGGCCTTTGTCTTTGCCCTCGATGCTCCGCTCCCATAATCGGCTGGATATGTTCACTTTCACAGGGAACCGGCTGCTTTTGCCGGCTGAGTCTTCTACCGAGTTGGAGCCCGAAGCGATCTCGAACATAGTAGTCGTGCGGTAGTCGACATTCTTCAGGGCCTTGAAGGGATCCTCGATGTAGCGGTCAAGCTTGTTTCTGTAGACCGACATTATGAGGTCAGTGCTGTATGACTCGTTCCGCTGCGACCGTTTCGACAGCTCGCCCCAGCCATCGAAGGACTCGCTCTTTGTGATGCTCGTGACGGTGAGGGCGACGTCGAATTCGGTGGCATATGTAGCTTGGGCCTGAGAACGGTCGGGGTGGGCTATGAATGCCAGGCATATGAAGACTGCCGCAAGATAGATCCGCGCTTTTTCGGCCATGTGAGAGGTACCCCCTGATGCGAAATAGCGTGCTCGCTGCGACTGATTCGGGGATTCGCCGGTAGGCGCCGATTTCCTCCCGCGGAGAGCGTGCCCGACTGGGCTAAGGCCCTGTGTGCCCAGGCGCCTTTCATAGATGCGGTAGTTGCGCAGAACATGCACGTGCTGATCGAGGTGAAGCAGGATTGCTACCATCTGACTCGCGATATGGATGGCCTCATCGACAAAAAGACGAGGCCACAGCTTCTCCAACCCCACGCTCGGGTAGAAGGGCCTTGCCGGCGAAACCCAGTATGGAAGCGGGCGCCATCCATCGCCCGAGACCACGTGACTCACAGGATGTCATACCTCGACGTGTTTGCGGAACCGCTGGTGCTGTAACTTCGGTGGTTGACCTTCGGCAGATAACCGTGGCACATAGCCTAGAGGATTGACGACTGAATTTGACGAGTACCTGCAATCGGCGGTGTACCTGAAGAAGGCCGCTGGACACGCTCTCAGCCGAAGACGTTGTCTTAGGTCACAAGCAGCTCCTCGAAGTAGAGGCGGCGTTTCGAACGCTCAAGTCGTCGCCGGAGCTCAGGCCTAGGTACTATCGCGTTTCCAACCGGATCAAGGCGCATGTTCGCATCTGCTGGCTGGCTCTTCTGCTGGTCAGGATAGCGGAGATCAAGGTAGGCAAGTCATGGGCGAACACCAGAAGCCAACTCGAAAAGATACCCATTGCTGAGATCGGGACTCCCGACGGACGAATTGTACAGCACACCGAGATCAGCGCAGCTTAGGAGGCCATTCTGATTCGTCCGGAGGTCAGCGAACCCAAGAGAATTCATGGAATCAGCCTCAGAACGAGGCCTGGCGCGTAGTAACACGACTCTTCGACCCCGTGCTTCCATTGGCCGATCTATCTGCTGCTACGCGCATTGTTTGCCTACGCGGTGTCGAACTCGAGAAATCGTGAGCTACCGGCGTTCGTGAGCTATGTCGAGCTGGTGCTTTAGGGCCTCCTGAAGTGTACGCGAGAAGTTGATCCCGTGCTCGATGGCCAGATCGTCTAGCCATTTGGGTATTGTCAGGGTCTTCTTGACGGCTCGGCTTTCTATGGCATCACGTACTAGAGGCATCCATGCGTCGATCAGTATGAGAACCTGTCGCCGTCCTGCTCCATTCCGTACAGGTGCAATCCCAGCGCCTGTCGGGCATTTTGGAGCGCTTCCTCGGTGGAACCTGCGCAAGGGAGGCATCCCGGCAGATCCGGGAACTCAATGGATATGCCGTCCTCGGCATAGGTTAGGACGGCCGGAAAGATGTATCGGTCTGGTCCCATGGCTGAGTCACTGCCCTTCGCTCTGGGGTTTAGAACCGGACGCCAGACTGCTTTTCAATGGCTCTCAGAGTCCCAATCGGCACGTCCTTCACCGGGTGCGTGACTGTGATCCTGCCCTTCCTGGTTGGATTTCGCACTGCACACACCCTTTGGCCTGACGCCAACACGTGTGAAGGAACGTGTTAAGGGGACAGCCGTGGAATCGAAGGCGGAATCGAGTTATCCTGCAGGTGATCTGCTGCGCGCGGGCAGACGGAAGGACAATTAGCGCCCCAAGACGAACTGTGCATGTCACTGGGTACTTGTGGAGTACGCATCGCGCACCATGATATGGAAAAGGCGGAGATACACTTGAGAAGAACTGCGGTGATCACCCTCGCGACTCTCTTGCTTCTCTCCTGTGCGGTGGCTGAGGCCAAGCCTTCCTCCGAACCTTGTCCGGTGCATGCCGGCGCGTGGAGCAGTGTGGGGCAGCTGCGCTCCCTGATAGCGACCGGCGCTGATGTGAACGAGGTGGACGAGCTGGGCGACACGATGCTGATATCGGCACTCAGATTCGGGCTCGGGCAGGATTTTGTCACCGTGCTATTGCAGGCGGGCGCCGACGTGAATGCCACGAGCATGGTCGGCGAGACGGTGCTGATGCTGGCACTCCAATCCCAGCACGGGCTGGATGTCGTCACTGCGCTGCTGCAAGCAGGCGCGGACGTGAATGCCAAGGACGCGACCGGCCGGACGCCGCTGCTTTACGCGGCGATGTACAGCCCGAACCCAAGAATCATTCAGGCCCTGCTCAATGCGGGGGCTGACCCGAGGGCAAAGGCAGATGACGGCTGGACAGCCTTCGATGCCGCAGGTTACCACGATAGTATTAGGAACTCGGATGTGTACTGGCTCCTGAAGCCAGATGGCACTACTGCCAGGCCTTCACTGCTGGATCTCGGATCGTGGCGTACTGCAGATGAACTACGATCCCTGATTGAAGCAGGCGCCGATGTGAATGAAGCGGATGAAGCCGGCAATACGCCGCTGATGCTGGCACTGTCAATCGGCCACAAGACGAATGTTATCAAGGCGCTTCTTGAGGCAGGTGCAGACGTGAACGCTCGGGATGAGAACGGCACTACGCCGCTGGTGTCGGCAGTGATGCGTGATTACGGGCCGGATGTCATCACGGCGCTATTGGACGCCGGCGCCGACGTAAACGCGGGCACGACCGAGGAGAGTTGGTCCGCGCCGAGAGGCCAGACGGCGCTGATGTACGCGACGATATCCGCGCGCGTTGATGTCATGAATGCCCTCATACTGGCCGGGGCTGACGTGGACGCAGCGGACGGCAATGGCGACACACCGCTGACTACGGCGGCAATGTACAGCTCGGTATCTGGATATGTCGATGCCGTCCGGACCCTGATAGCGGCCGGCGCCGACGTTAACGTGCGGACCAAGGCCGGTACGACGGCGCTGATGCGCGCATCGGAGGATGGAGGTATCGATGCCGTGAGGGCCCTGATAGCGGCAGGCGCCGATGTCAATGCCAAGGACAAGCTCGGCTGGACGCCGCTGATTTTCGCAGTGAGCCGTGTATCGAACCCAGAGGTCATCCGGGCCCTGCTCAATGCGGGCGCCGACCGCAGGGCAAAGACGGATATGGGCAAGACGGCGTTCGACCTTGCGGGACTCAACAGCAACATCAAGGACACGGATGTGTATCGGCTCCTGAAGCCGAACACCCCCTAGGGGAGACGGGGAGTCCGGCTGCGTTAGTCGTCCATGGATCCCATAGCTCCAATCTGCGCTGGGACAGATGGTTCGTGTCGCAGGCACTGGACGCTGATGGAGCGTCAGTTGCACCATAGGGACACGAGTGGGGGGCCCATGGCATTGTTCAAAGCGTTGTTCAGAGCGTTGACGACGAGGAACCTGTCGCTTTTGGGTATTCAGAATCACGCCCTTCAGGACAACCCTGATACGTGCGAAACGACGCGCCAAGCTGGGTCCCCCGGTGGGGTGTGTGTAAGGACTGTGGCTTTCGGGGTCGCAGACCCCCCCGCATTCAGGCCCGTGGTCTCGCCAGGGCCATAGCGGACGCGGCCGGAATCGTACCGGGTCCAGGGGTTCATGGATAGAACTGCGGGTAAATCCAGCGGTAAACCCGTGGGTAGGTCCAGGAGTAAATCCGCGGGTAGATCCAGGGGTACGCCCGCGTGTAGGTCCAGGAATGGGCCCAGGGGTGAATCCGGGGATACATCCGGGGGCGTGCTGAGGGAGGAAGAGAGGACTGCTGTGGCTCAGGGATATACCCCCGGGGGTATCTGCCCGGAGATACGGTCACTTTTTAACAATACTTTCGTCGAAAAACGCAATTTTTGAGTACATCGATTTGGGCCGGGGGCCCCGGGAGGCGGATCGACCCCGCAAAAGGAGCCCTCGCGGCTAGATATCGCCGATTTAGTGGCGCATCGCTGTCACTACATGCCATCACTTGCGCGCTGTTACCAGATGAAGCCATGATGTGGGATATTATGTCGGCCCACTCGCCTGCTCCACCGCCCCGACCCGTCGGATACCCCCCGATTTTCGTGATTGGGAGGCGGTCAGGCGGCTCTTCGAAATCGATGTACTCAAAAGTTGCGGGTATCTCCAAAACTAATGGCAAAAATCGACGATATGCCAGCTCCAGCCGTTTTGTCCGGCGGCCATGATGCTAAGACCAGCTAAACAGCCATTCCGGCGAGGTGAGCATGACCCCCCCAGCCAACAACCCACCGTGATGATCGGGGAGGGTGTTTTCTCGCTCACTATCCCGCCTGGCGATATCCACCTGCTTTTCCAATTGCTATTGCCCACGATACATACACGCACCCCCCCCGGTGCGGTTGCTCTCCAAGCTGTGCCTTCGCCAGGGTCAAATCCAAAGTGGCTGGGAGAGAAGGCGACCCGAGGGTAACCCCGAGGAACCCGAGGGTATCCTGGCATGCACGCCGTCGGTCTTTGGCGATAGTCTCGCCAAAAAACGCTCGCGCTCCAACTCCGCGACGCCTGCAAGAGCCACGCAGATCCGGCGTGGTACCCATGGGAAGGCCTTGGGTAGGCCTACGCCAGGGGTAGGGCCATGTTAGGGGTACTCACGTGGTACCTCACGTGGGAGGTACTCCCGTGGGATGTTGACTGACCGACGCAAGTAGTCCATACTCTATCCGAATCTATGCGGACTTGCCGGCGCCCTGGGCGCCTGTCACGCATTGGAGGGATGGGCTTTGATCACTGCACAGGGATTGACCAAACGCTACGGGGATGTGCTCGCCGTCGACAACGTAGACCTGCAGGTGAACGCAGGTGAGATCTTCGGATTTCTGGGCCCGAACGGGGCAGGCAAGACCACGGCTATCAACATGCTCATCGGCATAACTTCCCCTACATCGGGCGCTGTGCGCCTGGGTGGAGTC
>DAOTAC010000053.1:0-10529 GCA_035382325.1 Bacillota bacterium
ACACTGAGCAGCTATGCAATCGCGGGGGATCGAGCTTCAGCGTCGCCGGCGGTTCGAGCAGGATTCCCGGCGACTAGGGACAGGGGCAAGTTGGGGCTGCGTTCACTGTAAGTCCTATCTCGATGTTGCTTATCTTGTCCAGGCGTATCAGTGTGCACTGCGCGTACTCGGTGTTAACTACTCCTCCTCCGCAAAACAACTTGATGATTATCCCCGGGCACGGGTTGAAGGCCGCCAGAGCCAGGAATCCACCACAGATACCGGTGATCCTAGCGTTGCACGCCTTCTTACAGCAATGACCGCATTCGAACTCCACAGCCACAGGCTGGCACGGATCTGGGCACTGAGCTATGAAGGCCCCGATAGGGTGCCTGTTGAGCGCCTCCGCGGAGAACATCTCGGCCTCCTGGGAGATTGGGGTATCCATTATCTGCCGCCACCTTTCAGCGTTCTTGGCCCCTTCCGGGCCATACTACCATCAAGGTATGCTCCTGCGGCAGAGTATCACCCCTGCGTATTGTCACGATTTATACGATTGACGTAGAAAGGCCGGGCTCCCCTTCACGGGTTGCCCGGCCTCCTTCGCGCTTATCCGACTACCTAACCAGAAATGCCGCACCTACTCCGTAGGAATCCCACGTCTGGGGATGCTCCGGCTGGTTCTCTCGCGCCGCCATGAAGGCATGCATCTCCCGAGCGCTTGTCTTGCCATCGCCGTTGGAATCGGCGTTGGCTGCTGCCCCGATGATTGTCTTGCCGGCCAAGGCGCTGATTACGTAGTAGTTGTACTCACCGTGATGGTATTTCACACCGTTGTACGTCTCGTATTCGAGGTCTGCCCTGTGCGCGTTCTCGTTCCACATGCAGGCAGCGGAGATGAAGCTCTTGTCGTTCTGCAGGTTGTCTACAAAGCCGCCGCTTCTGCACTGCTGCATGAAGATGGCCCTCTCTCTGCATGGCAGCGAGTTCAGCCTGCCGGCGAAATCCGAATCGTAGTAGACCCCGTCCCGCAGGCAGAAGTAGGCTGGGTTGCCGCCGCCTCCATGGTCGAACACCCATACGAAGAGGCTATCGATGGAGGTGATCTTGTTCACGCCTATCGACGAATCGCCATTCTTGAGCCCATTTAGGACCTTGTTCACCCAGGTCGCAGTAGCTGGGAAGTCGGTAACCTTGCCGGTGTGCCGGTAGTTGGGGTTAGCTGAGGGGTAGTCATTGCCCCAGCCGTACAGCACGTATATGTTGTTCTCCTTGTAGCCTGCTGCAAGCAGTGTCTTGTACATCCATACCGTGTCGTTCCAGAACTCATCGTACCCGCTTTCCGCCACATCCCCGCATATGAGCAGGGCGTATTTCCTAGCAAGCGCCGTGATGGGGCCGATCACGATCTCCTTGATCTGCCACATAGGCTCTAGCTGGGGCGCAGTCAGCACCTTGAGGTCAGGCTTGAGGATCCTTATGCTCCTGTCAGAAGGTGTTAGTACCCTTACTTCGTTGTCCCTGATGACTATTCCCATGGGGTCCGGAGTCTGGAGGTCTATTGCTTTGGTGCTCAGCCTGAGGGCCGAATCAAACAACCGCAGTTGGCTATTCTCGGCATCCAGAACATAGAGATTGCCCCCGGCAAACTGCATGGCCATAGGCTTATCTCCCGGCGACCATGCCTGCATGACCGCCCTATTCGACGCCGGATCCACGGCAAAGATCGAGCTTGAATAGCCCGCCGACATCGCAACATATACATACTTACCATCGAAAGCAACGCTCGATAGTCTACCGCTTCTGACCACATCGCCCGCCACAAGCTGCCCGTAGTCCGTTGCCCCAAGATCCAGCACCTTGGCAGATTGACCGGACCTTGTGTCCACTGAAATCACGGTGTTGTTGCCGCAATCGCCAATTATCGCCCTGCCCGTCGTATACGCGGATATTCCCGCGGGTTGCTCGATCGGTATCGACATCGACCTTGTGATGTTACCCTCTTGATCCAGCGTGACCAGCTGATTCCTTGCGGCCCCGAAGGTTTGACCCTCGACCTCACCCATGGTGACCAGGTTCGACAGCGCAGAATTCACGATCTTGCGTAGCAGAGGTGTTACCTGTAGGTTGATCTGGGGAGTGACCGGAAGCGGAGCCCCAGCAACGACTCCGGTCAGAATCAACGATGCTATCAGTATCACAGAATACCTAAGGACCCGACGCATCTCTCTCACTCCTTCTTCTGCGTATGTATATGCAGCGGAGCAGAATTTCGCCAAGAGCCGGATTATTCCTGTATCGGGGAAAAATAAACCGCCGTCTCCGGCGGTGTGTAGACGTCGTCATCGGTATGGCCAACGATTACAGGCAATGAAATGGTATCAGGCCTCCACGTATGGTATGGTCTGAGGGCCTTCGGGCAGCACGCATATCTTAGCGCCCGGACCATACTTGCGCAGCAAGTCCGCCAATGTATCTTCGATCCTATCGCATGGCTTGAGCATAGTGGTGCGTATATCATCCTTCGGAAGACGATGGGAGTACAAGTAGACATCTGCCCTTGTCTGGATCTCGGCCTGTAGCTGTACCTGCCATTGGTCCTGCATGGAGAAGCCCGGGGTTGCGATCAGTTCCAGCGCCCGCGCGGGCGTGCCTGCCCTCTGCAGCAGTTCGTGGAAATGGCTCCCCGCAGGTATGCCATCGATGCACTCTGCCGCAGCGATTATCGCCCCTCCATCCCTTACGATGGATGCCGCTGCGGAGATGCCTTTTATGGTCTGATACACATTTCGGTCCAGTGGATACCCGCTATTAGTGGTGATCACGATGTCGAAAGGCTCCCGCACCGCCCTCATAGCCGTCTCCTTAGCGTGCTCCGCGCCTCGCGCGTGCGCCGCCCGCAGTTCTCCGGCGAATACGCCGGTGATCGCCTTCTCAGAGTTCAGCGTAACGTTGACTATGAAGTCCGGTGCCGTTAGCTGCGCGCCCTCAGTAAGCAGTTCCCACACAGGATTGCCGTGCGTGATGCCCCAGGTCGACTTGGCATGCGACAGTATTCGGTATCCGTGGGCTTCCTTGATGTTCTCAAGGCTCGCGATACCTGGAAACACGAGCTTACCTCCGCCGCTGAACCCAGCAAAGAAGTGAGGTTCTATGAAGCCGGTTAGTATCTTGAAATCCGCGTTGAGGTAATCCTTGTTCACCCACAATTCCTGCCCGGTGCTGAGACGACCGGCACGCGCCATCGTCCCGCGGTCGTTGCAGTCGTGCTGGACGATTCGGTATTCCCTGACCAGGTCCTCGCCGAGAAGTTCCACGAGTTCCTCAGGCGGGCTGGGCCTGTGCGTGCCAAGCGCATTGATCAGGACTATCTGGTCCCTCCCTACGCCGGCGCTCTCCAGCTCTCCCAGGAGAACCGGGAGGATAAGCCTATTAGGCACAGGCCTGGTCGCATCACAGAAGACCACCGCCACCGTATCCGAAGGCCTAACCATCTCGCGTAGCGCCGGGCACCCTATTGGACGCTTCAACATATCGGCGACTGCTCCCCGTTGGTCATCGAGCCCCGGTACGAACACTGGCCGGACTACAGTCACATTGACGTCTGGCAGTTCTACGGGCAATCCCGTCTTGCCGTAAGATAGTACAACTCTCACTACATGACTCCCCCGTCGATGGTCAGTATGGCGTCACATCCCCAGATAGGCCTTGCGGACCATGTCGCTCTCTATCAGCTCGCACCCCGGCCCCTCCAGTACGATCCTGCCGTTTTGGATAACGTACCCTCTATCGCACAGTTCGAGGGCCTCCAGCACTCTCTGTTCGATGAGGAGTATGGTTATCCCTTCCCTGCTTACGTTGCGTATGGACTCGAAAAGCTCCTCAACCAGTTTGGGCATGAGGCCAAGTGAGGGTTCGTCCAGTATGAGGAGTCGGGGATTGGCCATCAAACCTCTACCCAGCGCCAGCATCTGTTGCTGACCTCCGCTGAGGCTGCCGGCCTTCTGGTTCTTCCGCTCCTTGAGCAACGGAAACAGGCCGCATACGAACTCCATCCGCGCGCGGATATCTGCCTCCTTAGAGACAGTATACGCACCCAGCATGAGGTTCTCTGCGACCGTCAATTTGCCGAAGACGTGTCTTCCCTCGGGCACGTGCACCAGTCCGAGTTTGACTATCTCATGGGGCGGCATTTTCTCTATACTCTGGCCGCTGAATGTTATCTTTCCGGATGTCGGCTTCACCAGGCCGGATATCACACGTGCAAGAGTGGACTTGCCGGTTCCGTTCGACCCGACAATGGCCACGATCTCTCCTTGCTCAATGTTCAGCGATACATCGGCAAGCGCCGGCACCCCACCGTAACCCGCACTAACACCTGATACGTTCAGCATATTTATCACCTAAGTACGCCGATACCACCCGCGGGTCTCTCACGATTTCGGCAGGTGCGCCCTCGGCGATCTTGTTTCCTGAATCCAAAACCATAACCCGATCAGCGATGGGCATTATGGCTTCCATGACGTGTTCGACTACTACAAGCGCCATGCCTTCATCACGCAGACTCCGGATCATTGCCGACGACTCATGTATCTCTGTAGGGGTCAGGCCGGCCATGGATTCATCGAGCATGAGGATGCTCGGGCCTGTGGCAAGGCACATAGCCACTTCCAGACGCTTCTTGGCAGGTAGGGTCAGATTGACTGCAATCATGTCCGCCTTGTCGCCCATGCCGACCCGGTCGAGCACTTCAGCCGCCCGTCGCTGAGCTACTGCCGTGCGTCCGTCTCTCAAGTAAGCGCCGACCATCACATTTTCCAGTACTGTCATGCCCTGCAATACCTGGACTACCTGAAAAGTGCGTGCGATACCCAGGGCGCAAATTCGGTTGGGGCTCCAGTACGTGATCGGGCGCCCATCAAACTCCACCGAACCCCCGTCTATTCTGAGAAACCCGGTCAAGCAGTTGAACAAGGTGGTCTTGCCGGCGCCGTTGGGGCCGATCAACCCCAGTATCTCTCCGCTCCTGACGGAGAACGAAACACCATTCAGAGCCAGTAGCCCTCCAAATCGCTTGGTGAGGCCTGTCACTACAAGTTCGGACATTGAGTCGAACCCCTCCTCTCGCGCCGCGCTATCGCCTTTCTGTTTGCCCGCTGCACTACGCCCATGAGCCCCTCCGGCTCATATACGCACATCAGCACTATGAACGCGCCATATATCATCAGGTCTATTCCTGTTCCGCCTGATCCGAGCCACGCACGCGTCAACTCCGATATGGGGATCAGAATCGCAGATCCGAGTATGGGCCCTGCTATGCTGCCGGCCCCTCCGAACACAGGAATCAAGGCGATAGTTACCGAGATCGTGTGGTTGAACATGTACTCGGGCTCGACATACAGACTGTACTGCGCAAGGAAGGTACCGCACATCCCCGTGATGCCGGCGCTCACTGCGATCGCAATGAGCTTGTATGCAGTCTTGTTTACCCCCAGGCCGCTGGCGACGTCTTCATTCTCACGAATTGCTCTGAAGTAGTAGCCCATTCTGGATCGCTCCATGGCCCGCATGAAGGCTATCACGGCGAGCAGCATTGCGAAGGCAACATAGTAGTAAGGAAGCTTGGTAGTATGGAACTGAAAGTTCGCGACGCCCTCGTCCACCAGCGGCAGCATCAGGCCTGTGGCTGCGCCGACTCGTTGCCAGTTCTCGAACACGACCTTTATCATCTGACCCAGTGCGATGGTGCCGATCGCGAAGTACCTTCCGCGCAGACGCGAGAATGGCAGCCCAATCAGTGTTCCGAAGGCCGCGGTCACGAGCCCTGAGGCTAGAAAGCCAATCCACGGGTTCACACTGTACTGTACGAACAGGAATGAGGATACGTAGGCGCCCAGACCGAAAAACGCAGCCTGACCTATCGACACCATACCTGCGTACCCAGCCATTATATTCCACGCCTCGCCTAGTACAGCATACAGCGCAACCATGATGAGTATGTGCTGCGCGAAGCGGGCTTTCGCCACAAGCGGCAGCGCGAAACCCACAACCGTGAAGGCTATGAGTATGATTATCTGTGTCTGACGATTGTCGCGCATTAGTCGGCCCCCCATCCCATGAGCCCTTTTGGCCGTACGATGACTATCAGCAGGTAGGCCAGGAATATGAGCGCATACTTGTATTCAGGCCCAACGAGGAAACCGCCCACGGTCTCGATAATGCCGATGAGGATCGCACCGATAAGCGCGCCCTCTGTGCTGCCGAAACCACCGAGCGCTACTGCCACCAAAGCTACGAGGCCGAACATCGTGCCCACATCGGGAAAGATATAGTAGAAGCTTGCAAGCAGCGCTCCGGCCGCACCTGCGCAGGCCAGGCCAAGCCCAAACGCTATAGCATTCAGTCGTTCGAGGTCGATACCCATGAGCGAGGCAGCAGTACGGTCGATAGATATGGCCTGGATCGCAAGGCCGGTTTTGGTTTTGCGGAGGAACCAGTAGACCAACCCCGCCACCACCAGGCTGCCAACGCTCGCTACCAGTTTGGGTAGTTCAATGAAGATCGGCCCCAGCATGATTATCCCGTGGGAAATGGACTCCTGAACCATGCGGTAGTCCGGGGTCCACAGAAACTGGGCCAGGTTGACGAAGAAGATACCAAGTCCGAACGTGACCAAAAGACGGGCGAGGAACGGGCCACGCAAGACTTTTCCGATAATTGAACGATATACCACGATGCCAAACCCGAACATCAGCAAAGCAACTAGAGGCGTGCCGATGACGGGGTCTAGGCCCGCCAGGCTGTACAACCAGTAACTTGCATACATGGCCAACATCACAAAAGCCCCATGGGCGAAGTTGACGATTCCCATGACTCCATAGATGAGGCTCAAACCCATGGCAACCAGACCGTATATGCAGCCGAGCAACAGGCCCCCCGTTGCAAGTTGGAGTATCACGGAAGACCACCCCTGTCAAAGTGTATGGCAGACAAGAACAAGTAGATGACTGAGAATGTCACTGCGGTAGTCCCACTGACGAAAGGCGCCCGAGCAGGCGGGGAAGGCATGCCGAGAGTCGCTGTAAACCGCCCCACGCCTGCCCGGTTCCTGTGCTATGTCAGCCAGACTATGTCTGCTTTACTTACCCCATCCTGGGAACGGGTATACGTAAGGCACAGCCGCCAGCTCGAACGGCCATACTACCCTAAACTTGCCGTCCTGCACCTGAAGGTAGAGAGACCTCGCAAGCACGTTATCGTGAGTCTCAGGGTCGAATCTGACTCCCTCGTAAGGCGAAATGAGGCTGCTTGCCGGCATATTGGTCTCAAGCAGCGCCTTCCTGATATCCTCGGGCTTGGTTGATTTGGCCCGGTTGATCGCGTCTGCCACGACAAACGGAGCGGTGAAGCTGCGAGCCGCATTGGGACTCATATCGTGGCCGTACTTCTTCTTGTATAGCTCGTTGATCTTGGCCACGACAGGCTTGCGCGAGGCCAGGTCAAGGCCGTACACTGCGCGAACGAAGAAGTTCTCCCCGTCTTTGCCCACGGTGTTCAGGAAGTTGGGATCAAGGTATCCTGCCATTCCGATGATCATCTTCGGCTGCAGCTTCATGGCCTTGAACGTCTGCGTGAACAGGATGGCGTCAGACACATACGCAGCGTGGATGATGACCTCGGGGTTGGCAGCCTTTAGCTTGAGCACCTCGCCCATAACATCAGTAGCCCGGTATGTGTAAGGTACGTCTGCAACAACAGTAAATCCGTATTCACTGGCCCACTTCTTTATCTCCTTGGCTACGTTGGCGCCCCATTCTGTGTTCTCCCAGAGTACGGCCACTCGCTTGATGGAGACCTTCTCTTTCTTCTCGACATCCTTCACGAGTTCAAGAGCATTCTTGGCCTGGATGCCATCGTGCGGGATAACCCGGAAGAACCACTGAAACCCACGCTCAGTGAGTGCTGGGGAGGTGGCGTCCGACAGGACGTACGGTATCTGAAGTCGCTCGGATGCCATGGTAGCTGTCTTCACAACGCCACTCTGATAACCGCCGACGATTGCGACGACTTTCTGCTCAGTGATCAGGCGTTCAGTCTCTGCCATGCCCTGTGTCGGATCTCCACGAGTATCTCCAAATACCATTTCGATCTTCGCCCCGCCCAGGCTCGGAATGCCGGCGGTCTTGGCAAACGGAAAGTCCAAATCGTAGACGCCGTTTATGATGTCTACGGCCAGTTCGACGCCGGTACGGCAGTCGGCGCCCGTGGTGGCGACTGCTCCGGTGAGAGGATAGACAGCGCCGATCCTGACGACGTTATCAGCCGCCATCGTGCTCATCATCGGCGCAAGCACGCACACCAGTGCGGCAACTAACGCGATCCTCCAGGCAACCCTACGATTACTGCGTGTGTACACCGTCATGCCTCCCTAAGTTGATTTCGGCCGCTGGATCTACCAGCCATACTTGCCCCCGGACAACTGAGACGCCCTACACAGATGTGCTCTCTCCCTCATTATCACCTCTTCCCTCGCGAATTGCGCGTTTCCCAACTATGTTGGCCACGACCGCCCGCTCGACGTCGTTGAGGTGCTCAACCATCGCTCTCTCCGCACGCTCACTGTCGCGAATGCAGAGAGATTCCGCGATGCGGCGATGATACCCGAGTGCTCTGTCAGCGGCGCCGGGAAGAATCTGAACATCCTGGACCTGTTCGTAGAGGGCATCTCGAATGGCTTCCAGGGTCGCCACTAACACCGAATTGTGAGAACCGCTCGATATGGCCATGTGAAAGTCAAGGTCGAGTCGGTTGAAGTGCTCTATGTACCCGATGTTGAGCTGCATTTCGTCGGCAATGCCGGAGATGCGCGCCAGTTCATCTTCGGAGGCTCTCAGGGCGCAAAGACCCACCGCCCTAGATTCAATTATTCGCCTCGCCTCGATTAGCTCCAAGATGTCGATGTTTCCCATTGTCAGCATGGGGGCGAGCGGTTTCATGAATGAGCCCGCAACCAACCCTGACACAAAAGTACCCTCGCCCTGCCTCGCATCAAGGAGGCCCATAAGGCTAAGGGTACGGACTGCTTCACGTAGAGCTGTGCGACTCACTCCCAGAGTCGCCGCGAACTCCCGTTCCGGTGGCAGCTTGTCGCCGGGTTTCAGGCGCCCTGCCATGATAAGCGATTTGATGTGTTCAACTATACCATCTGAAAGCTTGACCCTGCGGATACCCCTCTCAGTATGCACAAGGGACACCTCCAATGGTATGAGGATCATACCACTGTAGATATACGACGCCCGGAGGACAATTCCTCCTGGGCGTCGTACAGGTGCGTAGTCACATAATCGGCATCAGCGCCATCCAGAAGCTCCGCGCATCTGACCTATCTTTTCGTTGTAGTATGCGTACTTGGCATACTCGTCTTCCCAGAAGTCCTGCGACTTCATGCTATCCAAGTACTCCACGCTGTAGCCGAACGGGGTCCAGTCCCTCTCCTTCTGCGCATACAGCTTCTCCTTGGCCTCCGCCCTTCTCACATCGTGTATCGCGGCATCATCCTGTGCGGCGAATATGTCGCACGCCCACCTCTCGAGCACGTGGTCGGTGGTCTCAAGGTACCGACGGTCCAGATCATCGATGACCGATTCGTACCTGTCGAACCCGTCTGTTGCGACTGTGACAACATTCTCGTCGGGGCCCAGCCTGAGATAGCGAGCCATGCGGACTGCGGCTATGACATTGCACATGCCCGACACGCCGAACAAGTCGCGCATAGAATCCGCCGCCTCGCGCTTCACCCCCAACCGCTCAAGAATGTGCGCGCCTTCGCGCATCACCTTCAGAGCCTGAACGCACTCATCGTCGTGGACGGTGATGATGAAGTCCGTGGTCAGAACATTGTGGATGAGGGTGCACATCTTGTCGCCGATACCCTCGATCCGGTGCTGGCCGCGACCGCCCGTCGACAGCGTCGAACACTCGTAGGGCTCCACTGCCGCAATCTTGGCCTCCGGATAGACGGATTTGATGTGATCTCCTGCAGCCAGCGTTCCCGCCGACCCAGGCGCCGACACGAAGCATGCCACCCGTCCATTACCGACCCCAAGCGCCGCCTCCACCGCCGCCGACCCGGTCACATGCCTGTGGAACCTGTAGTTCGGCAGCAGTTCGAACTGGGCCAGAGCGAAGTTTGCGGGGTCCTTCATGAGCTCGTGTGTGCGCTCAAGCGTCAGGATCACGTCCGACTCAGTGCCCGGTGTCAGGTCGAGTGCGGCGCCGTATTTGCGGATGCGATCGTATCTTTCCTTGCTCATGTTGTCGGGCATGATGACTACCGCCCGATACCCCATGAGCCGACAGACGTACGAGACGCCGATTCCGAAGTTGCCCGTAGACGGCCCCAGAATCGTGTGCTTCTCCGGATCGAGCACGCCGTCGACGCACGCCTCGATGAGCGTAGAGTAGGCCGGGCCTACCTTGTGCGATCCCGACGGAAACCCGTTCCCTAGGAGAACCACGATGTTGACGTCGAGTCCGGTGATCTCCCGCGG